>CALAVD010000481.1 GCA_937892085.1 uncultured Prevotellaceae bacterium | reverse complement strand
GTGGTGTCCTACAGCGAGTTGGCAATGATAATTGGCAGTGACCCCAAAACAGTGGAACGATACATTGAGCTAATGGAAAAATGTTTCATCATTTTCCGTCTCAATGGTCTAAGCCGCAACTTACGCAATGAGTTGAAAAGAGCCAAGAAGATTTATTTCTATGATAATGGAGTTCGAAATGCTGTGATACAGCAATTTGCGCCACTCGAAATGCGTAATGACATGGGAGTACTTTGGGAGAATTTCTTCATCTCCGAACGCATCAAATTTAACCACTACAGGCAACATTATTGCAACATATATTTCTGGAGGACAAAGTCCCAGCAAGAGATAGATTACATTGAAGAAAGAGATGGCAAATTCACCGTTTTTGAAATGAAATGGAATCCCAAAAAATCAAACTCGAAAATCCCGACGAGTTTCATGAATGCCTACTCAGTAACAGAGACAGCAATCATCACACCAGAGAATTACTTGAATTTCCTGATGTGATTGCCTGTAAAAACGAGTTGTGAAGCGTTTAAAATAAACGATTCAAGTCAAACATAAGCATAATATTTATGCATTATGAATGATTGAAACTTACCTATTATATTTGAAGCTGGAGCCTCCGAGGAACTCTCGCATGATGCTGGTGGGCGGGATTTCCTTGTCATCGACGGGAATGAAGTAGTGGATGAACTTGAGCAGGCGGTGCGCCTCGCTGTACTCAGGGCTGTTCTTGGGCACCGTGGAGAGGATGAGCTCGGCGTAGGGGCGGAGAACCGCAAACTCGATGTTTAACGCTGAGTTGAACATCACGTTGGCATTCTCCTGATAGGGTGCAATCCATTTCTCCTCCGACTGGCAGACGTTCTTCCATTGGCTTATGGTCTCCTTGGCGCTGAAAGCCCCCTTGTTGTAGTCGCGGATGATGCGTCGCAGCAGGCGGTTGTCGCTGGTTGGCACCCAGTTGTGGTCGTCGAGCGAGATACTGGTGAGTGTGGAGATATACACCTTGAACTTCTTATCCTCAGGAATGCTCTCGGTGAGCATGGGGTTGAGGGCGTGAATGCCCTCGATAATGAGCACGGTGTCGTTCTTGAGTTTGAGCTTCTTGCCGTTAAACTCCCTCTTGCCGGTGACAAAGTTGAACTCCGGAATTTCCACCCTCTCGCCGTTCATGAGCCTCATGAGGTGGTCTTCGAGCAACTCGCAATCTACGGCTTTGATGTTGTCGAAGTCGTAGTCGCCATTGGGCAGCAAGGGTGTGTCTTCGCGGTTCACGAAGTAGTCGTCGGTAGAGAACGACAGCGGGCGAAGGCCACATGCCAGCAGCTGGATTGACAGACGCTTGCAGAAGGTGGTCTTTCCCGAACTCGATGGACCTGTGATGAGCACCAGCCTGATGGGGTTCTCCTTGTCGCGGAAACGGCGGTCAATCTCCTCGGCAATCTGCACTATCTTCTTCTCCTGCAGAGCCTCGCTCACCTGGATGAGCTCGGAGGCATGCCCGTTGAGGATTGCCTTGTTCACGTCGCCGGCGTTAGACTGCCGCATTATCACGTCCCAGTGCACTTTCTCGGCAAACATCTCGAAGGTGCGTGGCATGTCGTGCATCTCCGAGAGCTTATTGGGGTCGTCCCAGTCGTGGGTGCGCAGCATCAAGCCATCCTTGTAGCGTATCACGTCCCACACTTTCAGGTACCCTGCCGAGGGCACCAGCGGACCATAGAAATAGTCGGCGGTGTCTTCAAGGGTGTAATAGTCGCTGTAGATTTGTCCGCTCGACTCCAGCAGTTTCACCTTGTCGGCAAAGCCGCGCTCGGTGAACACCTTGATGGCTTGTTCGGTTGTCGCCTCATGACGGTGAAACACCATGTCGTTATCGACAATCTCGTGCATACGAGTTCTAATGCGCTCAACGTCCTCATCGGTCACCGGCTCGCCATTCTTCTTCCTGAGGTTGCAGTAGTAACCGCCCGAGGTGGGGTGCTCGATGAAGAGTTTGCTGCCTGGGCAGGTGTCGCTGGTGGCTTTGTAAAGCACGAAGCACAGCGAGCGCACATAAAC
>CALAVD010000480.1 GCA_937892085.1 uncultured Prevotellaceae bacterium | reverse complement strand
CTCTTCCGATCTCATTTTTGTTGTTTTTGTTTGATAAAAGTGACATCGCTCACAGCAGAATACCAAGTGCTGTATAGAAACGGCACAAATCAATCTTTCACAACTTTTAACCACTAAAATCATCGTTTTTAACTCAGCATCCTCTAATTTTGTCTTCTCAATGAATACTTTAACATCAATCATGAAAACAAAAGTCTCACTTCTCATCGTCACCGCATTACTCACGCTGCTTGTGTGCACTCAGTGTTCCAAGCAAGACTTTGAGATACCGGAGGTTATCGACAACACCGAGCACTTGTTGCCAACGGGGAAAAAAGCGCTCAAAGTGCTTGCTATTGGAAACTCCTTCGTCGATGACCCAATGGCCTATTTCGATGTGATAGTGCGGGCATCGGGCATCGACCGCAGCAACCTCTGCGTGTATTCGGCTGTGGTTGGTGGCACTTCGCTTGAATATTGGGCTAACAGCTACAAAAACGGCTACGAGGTCACCATCACTCGACAATCGGGACTCGTCACCATGCCTGTCACAAAAGCCACTCTCAGCGAACTGCTTGCCCAAGACTGGGACGTAGTGACTGTGCAACAACTCTCTAATTTTGCACAAGATGAAAGCAGCCTCTCGCCTTTCCTGCCTTTTCTCATTGGGCAGATTCGTGAAATGTGCCCTAACAAGAACGTGGTTATCGCATGGCAGCAGGTGTGGAGCTACTGGGAGGGGAGCCTCGAAAGAAGCGTTGCCAACTGGCAGAACATCAACGACGTAGCAAAAACAACCTACGACTATGGCATCGATATGATTATTCCCACTGGCACAGCTATTCAGAACGCAAGAGGGACAACACTCAACACGGCACACGGACTCCTGCGCGACGGCAAGCACTTGGGTTTCGGCGTGGGGCGATATGTGGCAGCGTGCACTTGGTTTGAGGCGATCATCGCACCAGTCTATGGCGTGAGCGTGGTGGGGAACACCGCTATTCATGCCATCACCGACAGCGAGAACGCTATCACCACCTATGAAACGGCTCCTGTCACCGACCTCAACCGCACACTGTGCCAGGAATGTGCAGCTGCAGCAGTCACCAATCCCGATAAACTACTTTAGAAGAACTCACATAATGAAAACACCACCATGCACTTGGCAAGTGTGCATGGTGGTGATGTTTTACAATTAATGACTATAGTCAAGTCACATCATAGACTCTCAACCAAAATCTTCTTGATATCTTGCTCGCTCAGAGGCACGTAGGCCTTATCTAAGCCTTCATTCACTGCGATGTGATGAGCCATCTCATCGATGCGGCTGTCATCGATGCCCACCTCACGCAGGTGCATGGGGATATTGATGCTCTCGAAGAAGCGGTAGGTCTCGTCGATGGCCTTCTCGGCAATCTCCTGCTTGGGCAGCGAAGCGTCGATGCCAAAGACGTTGATGCCATACTTGACAAAGCGGTCGATGGTCTTCTCGCTTAAGATGTGGCGCATCCAGCGCGGAGTGATAATTGCCAGACCCTCGCCGTGGGTGATGTCGTAGTAAGCACTCAAGGCATGCTCAATAGCGTGGCAGGGCCAGCCGCTATAACTGTTACCCAACGAGAGAATGCCATTGCAGCCGTAGGTGCAGCAGAGCATCATCTCGGCACGGGCAGTGTAGTCCTTGGGGTTGGCGAGGCACTTGCGGGCGTTCGCCATGAGTGCGCGCAGCTCTGCCTCACAGATGCCGTCGTTGAGCAATGTGGTGTCGGCGGCAAAATACTGCTCCATCACATGGTTCATAGCATCGGCGCAGCCTGCGGCAGTCTGCTTCTTCGACACCGAAAAGGTGTAAGTGGGGTCGAGAATTGAGCAAACCGGAAACAGCAGTGAATCCATATACCCTATCTTGTCATTTGTCTCGGTGCGTGAGATTACGCCGCCGCAGTCATATTCACTGCCTGTAGCTGCAAGGGTCAAGATGTCAACGATGGGAAGTGCTGCCTGAGCCTTCACTTTGTAGGTAATCAAGTCCCAAGGATCACCGTCATATTTAGCTCCTGCCGCAATAGCTTTGGAGCAGTCGAGCACACTGCCGCCGCCCACTGCGAGGAGGAAGTCTGCACCGCTGCCGCGCACGAGGTCTATGCCCTCGCGCACCTTTCCGTCGGTGGGGTTGGGCTGTATTCCGCCCATCTCTATGTAGGGTATGCCCTCTGAGTCTATCGATGCCTTGACCCTGCCTATCAGCCCACTCCTGACGGCACTTCCGCCGCCGTACAGTATCATTACCTTCTTGGCACCATATTGTCTTGCCAGCGCACCCGTCCTTGTCTCCGTGTTTCGTCCGAAGACAAACTCCGTAGGAGAATAAAATGAAAAGTCTATCATTCTGATGTTTGAAATTGATAATTATCTCATTATTTTCTTGCCATTCTTTATGACTATGCCCTTATAACTGCCATCCACTTGCTGACCCAACATGTTATGGTTAAGGTTGTCGTTAGCATTAGCATTAGCGTCAACGCTTATGATTCCCGTTGGAATGTCCATGCCGAGAATGTAGTATATGGCATTGACAACTATCTTCTTTGCCGTCTCGGTGGCACTTGCCATAGAGTTCTCGTGCAGTCCCATCACTATGTAGCGCTGGTTTATCTTCGTACCGTTCATGGTGGCTCCGGTGAGTTCCGAGATGCAGTCCTTGTCATTGATAGTGGCAAGAGAGGTTACGCCTGAGCAGTTGTTGTATGAAGATATGAACGAGGTGGCATTGGTGTTCAGCGTGCCAATGAGGCTGAGCGTGGTGCCCTCTATGCCGGTAAATATCTCGTGGTCCTTCATCTTGGTTACAGTGAGGCTCGTGGAGTTCTGTGCCGTGCCCCAGTTCCACACGTTGCTCTTCATCATCCAAGGCTTCAGCAACAGAGTCGGCATGGTACTCTCCTTCAGCGACGATACGCCGACCGAGCCAGAGCCGGGAACCGGAGATATTACTATGGCGTCACACTCCGAATAGTTGTTGTTGCCTGACAGGGCATCAAAGAACTCTATGTTGAACTTGCTTGCTATAGCCTCTATGATTGGCTGGTCGGGAGGGTTGAAACCGTCAGTGCCATTGGATACATAGGCGATGACTGGCTGTGAAGCATCGGTGACGGTGAGCTTTACGGTGGCCGTCACGTCGGTCTCGAAGTCTGCCACGGGCACGAAGGTCATCTCATATACGCCGACCTCGGTCGGAGAGCCTGATATAGTGGCCACCTTGCCGTCTATCTTCACAGTAACGCCTGGTATGGCAGTGTTGTCAGTGCGCTGTATGCCTGTGGCTGAACCGCCTGCCGTCACCGTTGTGGTAAGCATGGCACGTCCCTGCCGAACCGTCTGCTCGGCAGAACCCGACACTTGCAGTGTTGCCGGAACGTGGGGCGTGCTGCCGTCTTCATACTCGTAGCATCCCAGGTCGGGGGCATCGCCGTAATAAGGCAGTTCGGTGTCTGTAGTACCTTTGTCCCTGAGTTGTGACTGCTCGGTAAGGTGCATGAAAGCCATCTCGGGCAGTGAGCCGTCTGCCTGGCGTGCCGCAAGTATCTCACTCTCGATTCCCTCGGTACTGACGAAGTCGCCGTCAGCAACCTCCATGCCCGCAATGTTCCACGAGTTGTTCTTTTCCTCGTAGCTGAGGCTTTTTATCACGTCAGCGTTGACACCCTTATAGCTCACATTATTATATAGGTGAGCCGTACCGCACTCGCTTTGGTCGAAGCCATAGTTCTTTGCGTTGAAGCAGCTGGGGTTGTTGTATATCCACATC
>CALAVD010000479.1 GCA_937892085.1 uncultured Prevotellaceae bacterium | reverse complement strand
GGAGTTCAGACGTGTGCTCTTCCGATCTCGACATGGACAAGTTCAAGAGCAACGACCAACGAGCGCAGACGATGGTCAGCGTCGATGCCGGAATCGTGTGCCAGAACATCAACATCTATTGCGAGGCTGTCGGCCTGGTGACCGTGCCGCGCGCCACAATGGATCATGACGCCATCCGTAAGTTGCTGGGTCTTAACGAGAACCAGATTCCGCTTCTCAACAATCCGGTGGGCTACAAAGCCAAATGATTATGGCGGAAATCTATCGGCACTACAAGGGCAACCGCTACGAACTGCTTGGCGAATGTCTGCATTCCGAGACGCTTGAAGAGATGATCATCTACCGCGCGCTCTACGGCGAAGGGAAGGTCTGGGTGCGTCCGAAAAAGATGTTTTTCGAGTCGGTTACGTTGGCCGACGGCACAGTCGTCCCACGGTTTGAAAAGGTGGCGGAGTGAATGTAACAAAGGTCGGTCTCCAAGTGCAGAGGCCGACCTTTGTCGCAGATTGTATTGGGCGAAATATTGCAGCCTGTCATTTGTCTCGACTGTCATTAAGAAAACTGCTTTCTGGTTCATGTCCGATGCGCACTACGCGAATAATACCCTGATAGTAGGCTGATAATACCCTTGCTACGCGGATTTTTCACCGTTTGAACGCCGTTTAAATACCGTTTGAACGACGGATTTTCTCCATCAGTTGAAATAAATTGAAATCAGTTTTTTTTTTCGTCATCTGCCCGTAGAGACGCCACATTGTGACGTCTCTACGTTCTCCACATCGGCCAGAAGTCAAAGCACGGTGTCCAGTTCCCACGGGAACAGATGTTCCACACCGTTGTTGTTGGGCAGTTTCATTTCATCCAATGTGACAAGATATTTGTTGTATTGGTCGTTGCGTTTCGTTAGCGGAGCATATTCGCGCTGCATGGTTTTCTCATCGGCCAAGACCTGCCAACTTACTTGAAAATACAGTTTCTTGTCCTGCTTGATGGCCACGAAATCGACCTCCTGCGAATCCTGCACGCCCACATAGACATCGTAGCCCGCGCGGTGAAGTTGCAGATAGACGGCATTCTCCAGCAGGCTGCCCGCGCCGTATGCAAAACCACGGTACAGATAGTTGTAGTAGGCGAGGTCGTTGCTGTAATACTTGGCGTTACCAGTCACATCTTTTATCACCTTGATGAATGGCGGGAATTTGGTCTCTTCGCCTTGTGCGCTGTCCATCTCAAGAACGCTGAAGCCAGGGTTAGGATCGATGAACTGGTCAAGCTCATAGTACTGTCCTTCCCAAATGAAGCTCTTGCGGATTTTGTGGATTGACTGACGAGTTGGGTCGGCCATTGCCATCATGCTCATGTATTGGTTGTAACTGATGTTGCGTTCTGTCTCGATGCGCTCATTCTCGCCCACAGTCTTCGTGGTAGTTTGCAGATAAACATACTTACCTTGCATTGTGCGTTTGCGCAAGCGCACCACGGTTCCTGGCTCGCTCATGAGGTAGGTTTGAACAATGTCGGTCTCGATGGCATTAGGAATATCGCCAACGACCTCAACCATAAATTTGCGCTCGTTCTCAATGGGCTCGGGGATGCCCAGAACCTTAGAAATCTCGCGCAGCACGCGGCGTATCTTGTTCTCGAAGTTCTCGCTGTTGCTAATCACGCGCAGGTGAGGGTGACCGGTCCATGCACCACGCAGCTTCTTGTCGAGTGTGCAAGCAAGCTCCACACCCTCGGTGCGGGCCTCGTTGTTGCTGGTGGTGTAAAACTCGGCGGCACCGTCGGCGGCAGTGACGAGGTGCAGAACGGCGTCATAGCGCGAGTCGCGAAGCTTGTCGATGGGGATGTCAACCTCCTGGGTGATAGCCTGCCAAGTCTCGGGAGAGAGATATACCGAGATATCCATGGTGCCACGGTCGCACACCAGCAGCACGGGCTTCTCGCTGTCGGCGGCAATAGCGGCAAATTGATCCTCAATCTGTATTTGAAGCTGCAAGGTCGATTTCTCGGCTTGATAGAATAGCGACTGGTTTTTTGTAAGGTAATCCACTCCTCCCACGGCAAACATGGTGGGCACTTCAGGTACAGTGTAAACTTGATATCCTAAATTTGAGAAGTGCTCTACCACTTTGGCGAGAGCTGTAGTCTTTCCGGCGCATGGCCCGCCTGTTAGTACTACTCGGGTAATTTTACTCATAAACAACTGAAATGTAATCGTTAAGGCACGATTGTGAAAAACATCATTTGAATTAAGACGCAAATATAAGCATTTTTTTTTACAATACCCTAATTTTATATAGTTAAAATATTATTCTAACATTCTCGTTTTATAAATATAATAAAGAAAGAACGCTATGGCGGCATTATTGCAAGTAGAGAATTTGACGAAATCCTACGGATACGACCCGTTGTTTACTGGCATCTCCTTCGGACTTGATGAGGGTGACAAGGTGGGGCTGATAGCCAAGAACGGCACTGGAAAGAGCACGTTGCTTAACCTGCTCGCTGGCGTGGAGAGCCCTGATGGGGGCACCATGATTTATCGCAACAACCTACGAATAGGCTACCTGCAGCAGAACCCAGAGTTTGAGTCGGCAAAGACGGTGCTGGAGGTGTGCCTTGAGGGAGATGACGAAGCCTCGGTGGCGGTGCGTGCCTATGAGCGGTCGCTCACAAGTGGCGACGCTGCTGCTATGACTCAAGCTATCCAAGCAGTGGATAACAGCCATGCCTGGGACTATGAGGCACGCTTCAAGCAAATCCTCTCACAGCTCAAGATTGACAATTTCCACCAGGCGGTGGGCGAGCTGAGCGGCGGACAGGTGAAGCGTGTCGCACTCGCCAAGATTCTCATCGACGAGCCGCAGTTTCTCATCCTCGATGAGCCTACAAATCACCTCGACATCGACATGATAGAGTGGCTTGAAAGCTACCTCAAGCGAAGCACTATGACCCTGCTCATGGTCACTCACGACCGCTATTTCCTCGACAACATCTGCACCAAGATTATGGAGCTTGACCAGCAGGACATTTTCTGCTACGATGGCAGCTACAACTACTATCTGGAAAAGCGTGCTGAGCGTATCGAGGCGCAGAATGCACAAGTCGAGAAAGCACGCAACCTGCTCCGTACCGAGCTCGAATGGATGCGCCGTCAGCCACAGGCCCGACAGCACAAGGCGCAATACCGCATCGATGCGTTCTACGACCTGAAAGAGCGCGCTCGTGGTTTACGTGAAAAGGGAGACGTGCGCCTCAACATGAATTCTGCCTACATCGGCAAGAAGATTTTCATTGCTCACCAGGTGAGCAAGGCTTTTGGCGACAAGGTGATACTCAAGGACTTTGAATACACCTTTGCACGCTACGAGAAGTTGGGAATCGTGGGCGACAACGGCGTGGGAAAATCCACTTTCATCAAGTTGCTGCTCGGAGAGATCCCATGTGACAGTGGCAGTTTCGAGATTGGCAAGACGGTGCGCTTTGGCTACTACAGTCAGGAAGGGATGCACTTCGACGAGGACAAACGTGTGATAGATGCGGTGCGCGACGTGGCAGAGTATATCTACTTCGACGAGAAGACGCAGTACACTGCCGCACAGTTCCTCAACATGTTTTTATTCAGCAACAATGAACAGCAGAAGCTCATATCCAAGCTCAGCGGTGGCGAGAAGCGACGGCTCTTCTTGGCGATGGTGCTTATGAGTAAGCCAAATTTCCTCATACTCGACGAGCCTACCAACGACCTCGACATCTCCACGCTCGAGATTTTGGAGGATTACTTGTCGAAGTTCAAGGGTTGCGTGATAATCGTGAGCCACGACCGCTTCTTTATGGACCGAACTGTTGACCACACTTTTGTGTTCACTGGCGATGGGGTGGTGAAAGACTTCCCAGGGAACTACAGCGAGTACCGTGCTTGGAAAGACTATCACGAACGCCTTGCAGCAGAGCAGGCAAGAGCCACCGCTAAACCTAAGGAGAAGGTGCAGCATAACACGCGCGACAACAGCAACAAGCTCTCTTTTAAGGAGCGTAAAGAATTTGAAGCGCTTACTGTAGAGATAGAGCAGCTAACTGACGAAAAACAGCAGCTCGACGCCATTTTTGCCAGCGGCGAAATCATCACCGACATGGACTACAAGAGCGCCCGCTACAGCGAGCTTCAATCCCTCCTTGAAGAAAAAGAAATGCGCTGGCTCGTGCTCAGCGAGAAGGAGTGAAAGGTTCAAGGCAATTACAGCCAACAGCCACTTTTCCAGCGTTTTTTGTCAAACGATTAGAAACGAAGAAAAACGACAAAAAAAGCTTCGCTTTTCATTTTGTGTTTCTCTCAACTTATGCCAAATACCGCAATATGAAAATCGCGGACTCACGCCTGGAACCATTAGTGCGCTGCATACATCAAAACGCACCGAGGCTACGACCAGGAAGGGTTTATTTGATTGGGGTGAACGAGAAACGACCTTCTACTTTCCACCAATAAATCCCGATAATATTTTGCTTTTAGACTTTTTTTAATTACCTTTGTAAGCGAGAAAGCTGACAAGGTGCGCCTTGTCCTTACAAACTGCTTGTTAACTTGTTTACTCGTCAATTTGTTTACTGAATTATGGTACGACGTCGTTTCCCTGTGGGAGTGCAGGATTTTGAGAAAATTATTAAAGACGGTTTTGTATATGTTGACAAGACCGAGTATATCTATGACCTTGCCAATAACTATGGCAATGCGATTTTCCTGAGCCGCCCGAGGCGGTTCGGCAAGTCGCTGCTGTGCTCCACGCTGCGGCATTACTTCCAGGGTCATAAGGATCTGTTCAAGGGTCTCGCCATCGAGAAACTTGAGAAGAACTGGACGGAATATCCTGTGTTCCATTTCGATATGTCACGGTGCAAGAATGATGACCCAAAATATGTTTCCATTTCGCTCAATTCAATACTTAAAGATTTTGAAGACAAGTATGGCTTGAGTGGAGAGAACGCATCCTTCGGTCTGCGCCTTGAGAAACTTATTCTCACGGCTCACGAGCGCACCGGCAACCGTGCGGTGCTTATCTTCGACGAGTACGACTCCCCGGTGCTCAACGTCATCAACGACCCCGAGAAGATGGATGCGATAAGAAGCATTTACAACTCCTTCTACGGTCCCGTCAAGAGCATGGGCGACCACCTGCGCTTCGTGCTGCTCACCGGCATCACCAAGTTCTCGCAGATGTCGATATTCTCGACTATCAACAACTTGGCCAACATCTCGATGCTCAAGAAGTGGGAGGGACTGTGCGGCATCACAGCCGAGGAACTGCAGCGTGATTTCAAAGACGATATAGCAAGACTGGCAGAAAACTATAATCTTGCCCCCGATGAGATGCTTCAGCGTCTTCGTGACCGCTACGACGGCTATCATTTCGGCCCCGGCATGGTTGACGTGTACAATCCCTTCAGCATAGTCAACACTTTCGCCAATGAGGTTCTCGACGACTACTGGTTTGCCAGTGCCACGCCATCGGCGCTGATAAAAATCCTTGACAAGTACAGCTTCAAGCTCACCGACATAGAGAACACCCAGATGTCTTCCCGGATATTTGATCAGCCCTTTGATAACATGGGCAGCGCAATAGCCATTCTATATCAGAGCGGTTACCTGACGATAAAAGACTATGATTTTGACTATGACCTTTATACGCTGGGAATACCCAACAGAGAGGTTTACAGTGGACTCTACAGCACTTTGATGCCGTTGTATCTCGACAAGTCTGACGTGAAGAATGACTCATTCATAAATGTTATGATGAAAGCTATAATTGGCGACGACATCGATGCGGCGCTCACGGCGGTTCAGAGCTACCTCTCGTCGTTGCCCTACGACTTGAGCAACAAGACCGAGCGCGACTTCGAGACGATATTGAAGGTGCTCTTCGACTGCGTTGGCATCAAGACCGACACCGAGGTGCGCAATGCGCGCGGCCGCTGCGATGTGGTGATGAAGAACCGCAACACGATTTATGTGCTTGAGCTGAAGATTTCGACAACCGCCACCGTTGATGATGCCTTGGCGCAGATTGACGAGAAGAACTACCTCATCCCCTACTGGGATGACCCGCGCCGCAAGGTGAAGGTGGGCGTGACGGTTGACCCCGAGACCCGCACCATCAAGGAGTGGAAAAAAGTTCATAGTTTATAGTTCGTAATGCGCAATTTTGAGAAACGTGAATGGTGTAACGAAATACAAGAACTAAGAATTCACGGGCAAGGCTGGTCTTGTCCTCACAAACTGCTTGTTAACTCGTCAATTTGTTTACTGAATTATGGTACGACGTCGTTTCCCTGTGGGAGTGCAGGATTTTGAGAAAATTATTAAAGACGGTTTTGTATATGTTGACAAGACCGAGTATATCTATGACCTTGCCAATAACTATGGCAATGCGATTTTCCTGAGCCGCCCGAGGCGGTTCGGCAAGTCGCTGCTGTGCTCCACGCTGCGGCATTACTTCCAGGGTCATAAGGATCTGTTCAAGGGTCTCGCCATCGAGAAACTTGAGAAGAACTGGACGGAATATCCTGTGTTCCATTTCGATATGTCACGGTGCAAGAATGATGACCCAAAATATGTTTCCATTTCGCTCAATTCAATACTTAAAGATTTTGAAGACAAGTATGGCTTGAGTGGAGAGAACGCATCCTTCGGTCTGCGCCTTGAGAAACTTATTCTCACGGCTCACGAGCGCACCGGCAACCGTGCGGTGCTTATCTTCGACGAGTACGACTCCCCGGTGCTCAACGTCATCAACGACCCCGAGAAGATGGATGCGATAAGAAGCATTTACAACTCCTTCTACGGTCCCGTCAAGAGCATGGGCGACCACCTGCGCTTCGTGCTGCTCACCGGCATCACCAAGTTCTCGCAGATGTCGATATTCTCGACTATCAACAACTTAGCCAACATCTCGATGCAAGAGAAATGGGAAGCGATTTGCGGTATCACATCCGAGGAGCTTCACACGAATTTTAAGGAGGATATAGCTGCTCTCGCCGATAAATTTGGCGTAGCATTTGACGAAATGCTTCAGCGCCTGCGTGACCGCTATGATGGGTATCACTTTGGCCCTAAACTGACTGATGTGTACAACCCGTTCAGCATTGTCAATACATTCAGCGCCGAAGAGATAGAAGATTATTGGTTTGGTAGCGCTACGCCCTCAGCGTTAATAAAGATTCTTGACAGGTATAATTTCCAGCTTAGTGACATAGAGAACACACAGTTGTTCAAGAGTGATTTTGACCTGCCGTTAGATAATATGGACAGTGCTATACCTATTTTGTATCAGAGTGGCTACCTCACTATCAAGGACTATGATTTCGAGTCAAATATTTACACAGTTGGCATCCCCAACCAGGAGGTTCATTCAGGTCTTTATAAATCGTTAATGCCCCGCTATCTGAATCCATCGGCAAGCAATAACCGTTCGCTGCTCATGGCTGTGAAGCGTGCTATGATTGCCGATGACATCGACACGGCTCTCACTGCCGTCAAGAGTTACCTCTCATCGTTGCCCTATGACCTGAGCAACAAGACCGAGCGCGACTTTGAGACGCTGTTGCGAGTGATGTTCGACTGTATAGGTATAGAGACCGACACCGAGGTGCGCAATGCTCGCGGCCGCTGCGATGTGGTGATGAAGAACCGCAACACGATTTATGTGCTTGA
>CALAVD010000478.1 GCA_937892085.1 uncultured Prevotellaceae bacterium | reverse complement strand
CATACTTGATACGAGCCAGATGTTAATTCCAAAGCAATAAGTTCGTTGAGGTTGCCAACGTAGATCATATTGTCAGAGTTTCCATTAGTCGCATCTACAAAACCATCTTCTGTATAGATGTACAGTTTATGTTCGTCCAATGTGACATAGATAACTTCACTTTCAGGCTCGGATATTTGCATAAGGGCTGCATATGAAGCCACCTCAACCACCTCTTTCTTTTCTGCTGACCTCTGCGTATTTACATTTACCTTACGGATTTTGTTGTTGATTTGTGTCTCAACATCATTCTTATACGCATACAAATGCCACTCCCAGTACAGCTTGTCATTTTCATCCGAAGCAATCTCCGCCCATCCGTCAGAGTACGAAAGAATTAGTCTCACGACAATACGCCCACCGACTCTATAGTTATTCACCACAAGAGAGTATAGAGTGGTATTGTACCTCGTACCATTTCTATAATTGTGTGCAACATTGTACACGCCAGTTGTAAGACTCATCTCGAATAACTGGTCGAGATCAGTCACATAGATAGTGTTATCTACACTTTCTCCTCCCACCTCAACAAACTCTTCTTCATTCCAAAGGAAAAGTTTATCGCTGGGACGAATTTTTGTGCCGGTCTTGATGGAAAAGCGCTCGCCTTTCACGGTCTTTTCCACGGGTTTGAGGTCAACGCGTATCTCCTCCACCGTCATGGGCAACGCGCCAGTGGTGGGGCCAGTGATAATTATCTCGTCGCCCACATGAAGCTCGCCAGCCTCCATCTGGAACTCAGCGACACCAAGCTTCGAGAAATAGCGCACACCCTTGGCGGCATAAACCTTGACATGGGTGGCGCTGGAGCCGTACTTAGAAGTCCACTCCCCTAACCTCTGCCCGAGGTAGTAACCGTCCCAAAAGCCGCGGTTGAAGACGCGCGCTAACCGCTCGTTCCACTGCTCGATGCGCTCGTCGCAGTAGGTACCCTCGACGATGGCGCTGAGCGCCTCGTTGTAGCAGCTCGCCACGGTGCGCACATATTCTGGTCCTCGCGCCCTACCCTCTATCTTGAACACCCGCACCCCAGCATCTACCATCTTGTTCAGGAAGTGAATGGTTTTGAGGTCCTTGGGCGACATTATATATTTATTCTCTATCGCCAACTCGTCGCCAGTGTCGCGATCGGTGACCACATAGCTGCGACGGCAAATCTGGCGACACGCGCCGCGGTTGGCACTGGAATCAGCCTCGTGCAGACTCATGTAGCACTTGCCACTCACCGCCATGCACAGAGCGCCGTGGCAGAACATCTCCAGGCGCACCGGCTCACCATGCGGACCGCGCACGTCGCCGGCGGTGATGGTCTCGTGGATTCGCGCCACCTGGTCGAGGTTGAGTTCGCGTGCCAGCACCATCACATCGGCCCACTGCGCATAGTAGCGCACCGCCTCGCTGTTGCTCACATTCACCTGTGTGGAGATGTGCACCTCCACACCGATGCTGCGGGCATAGAGGATAGTCGCCATGTCGCTGGCGATGATGGCGCTCACATGCGCCTCGCGTGCGGCATCGACGATGCGGTGCATGTAGTCGATGTCCTCATCATAGATGATGGTGTTGACGGTGAGGTAGGTCTTGATGCCTCGCTCCTCGCACCACTGCGCTATGGTGCGCAGGTCGTCGATCGAGAAGTTCACGCTCGACTTGGAGCGCATGTTAAGGTTCTCGATGCCAAAATAGATGGCATCGGCACCGCCCTGCTGCGCCGCCACCAGCGACTCCCACGATCCCACAGGAGCCATCAATTCAAAATCCCTTCTTGATTTTGAATCGTGGAAAGTGGAAGGTGGAAAGTGGAACGATTTTCGAGAATTAATATTCTCAGATTTGAGATTATTTTCTAATTGTGTTTCATTCATTTCCTATGTATTCACATCTGTTGAATTGCCCAATTTATTATGATAAGAACGGCGTAAGCCACCTAACATTTTAGCAATCCTGGTTGCCTGAGCCTTAATACTAATTAAATCTTCATCTTGAATATAACCTGCCTTATTAGATATTCTCATCTGACAAAGCCCTCATAAAGTGAGCCGTGCGCTATATCAAGAAAACGCACTTTTTCTTTATCAGAGAACCTTCCAGTTCCTTCTGCAATGCTTGATGGTATCGATATGGCTGCGCGTCGAATTTGGCTCGTCAAGGCAAATTTTTCCTCATTTGGAAAATTGCGAAGCAAAGCATAAATATTGTCCACAAAATCCATAGACAATTGCCATACCTCAAGTTTTTCATACAAGAAATAAGAGGAATCCATTCTTAATAGATATATATAGTTAAATAACTTCTACAGCAGACATCGTTGTACGTTGCTTGCATAACTCTTTGACGAGGAAAGTTGCATCATCTGAAACCGTTCCACCTTCCACGTTTCACGCAATAAAAGCGTTTTGCGCTTTTATTCAGCCTCCTTTACCAAGAAGATTTCGGTGGGGAAGTGGTCGCTGTAGCCGTTGAGGAAGACGCCACTGCTGTAGGTGCGCAGGGGGTAGCCCTTGCGGTCGCCCTCTTGCGTCTTGAGGAAGTTGCGATTCAGGGCTTCACAGCGCGAATAGGTGAGTTGAGGCTTATCTTTCCCGTCGCGGTACTTGGTGAAGAAGCCGCTGCGCATGATTTGGTCGAAGAGGTTCCACTGACCTTTGTAGGCTAACGTTCCCACGCCCTTTGCCAGCACATTCCAGAAGGGGTTGAACATCTCGCCCGGGCCGTTCACCTCGTCGATGTTGCGCTTGCCGCCTACCGACTCGGCACATGCCTTGTCCATTGGGTCGTCGTTGAGGTCGCCCATGAAGATGATGCCAATGTTGTCGCCGTGCACGCTCACGAGCGAGTCGATGGTGCGACGGCACATGAAGCCCGCAGCCTCACGCTTGGGGCTCGACTGCTCCTGTCCTCCTAATCGCGAAGGCCAGTGGTTCACCATCACCGCCACGGTGTCGCCGGCAAGGATGCCCACCACGCACATCTGGTCGCGAGTGCGGAAGTTGTCGTTCCAGTCATACTGCGGGTCGTTGCGACGCTCGGGTACTGCGGCGGCCCGAGCACGGTCGAAATCTTCCTCGCTAAGTCGCTGGTTGGTGACGTTGAGCACGCGGAAGTAGCGGGGGTTATACAGCACGCCCACATCCACGCCACGGCGGTCGGGGCTGTCGTGATAAGGCGCAACCTGGAGGTGCCAGTCACGCACTTGTGGGTCACGGCAGATGTCCTTGAGCACCGTCTCGTTCTCTATCTCGCTAACACCTATGATAGCAGGGCCGTAGGGGGTGGCGTCGGTCTTCATCTGCGAGATGGCGTATGCCATATTGTGGATTTTAGACCAATACTTGCGGCCATCCCACTGGCGGGCGCCATTGGGAGAGAACTCCAGGTCGTAGGTGCCATTAGAGTTGATGGTGTCGAAGAGGTTCTCGAGGTTGTAGAACATCACACCATACATCTTGTAACGCTTCTCTCTCTGCACATTATCCTGTGCGCTTAACGCTGGCATCAAAACCAGTGCCACCAATGCGGCGAATAATAACTTCTTCATAGATTTATGTGTTTTATATTTTACATTTCGGGCAAAAAATCAATTAATTTCCAAAAATACTACTTTTTCTTGAAACCACACAGATTTTGCACGAAAAAAGTGAAAAAAAGGAGTCACACTCCCTTTCTTCACTATTTTCACCCTTGCTATTGCCCACAACAGCAAGGTACAGGAAACGAAATTATCACGTTATTTATCTAAAGAAGCACCAACACTCCAATATGAAGTATCCAGTACTGACTCCACTTCCTCTTCAATATCGTCAGGTAAGTTGCAGAAGAAGTCTATGCCAGTGCGTGCTTCTAATTCATCTATTGTGATATACTGAGCACTTTCTTTATTTATTACTGGCCACGAGTGGGTTTTCTGATCAGCTCCTGTTGTCCCGTTGTTGAAGTGCTTCGTCCAGATTCCCATTGCTTTATAAGTGCCTGCGGTCTTATTATAAGCTAGTAATGCCATGTAAAAATATTTGGGAACATATAATTTATTATTACATTTTAGGTCACTATAGCTCTGTCCATTATAGGTTGTACTGAAGACTCCACTTTCAGCCACACCATTTAATGTCACATTTCCTATTGTTGCAGCTTTAACAATATACAATGTGTCACAAGAAGTCATGCTTGCCCAACTTCTCACATCTTCCTCAAGGTTCTCCCATTGTCCACTATTGTGACTTGACCATTGCGGATGAATATTGCCTGTAGAGAATGTTTGTTTATTCTGTTCTTCTGAACACAAACGATCCGAACTTGGGCACAAATGACCACGAGTATAACCCGAATTAGTATAGTCAGAATGTTTTGTTCTATAATTTGATGGAATATCTGTTTCTGTTATAAAATCACCATCATATCTTTGCACGTTGGATGCGCTATTGCCATCATGCAATGTGTAGCAAGTCCACCTGTTAGCTAAGCTATCGTTACACCATTCTAACGAAAGCGTTACACCATATTGAGAAGTTTCTTTCACTACCCATGTAGTATTACTTGGAGTGTTTGATATATGTGGCCATTCAAGTCCCCACATTTTCTTGCTTGAATTATAATTTGCGTCAAGTGAGTTGCGGTTGACGTTGTTGTTTGACTCTGAGCCAATAGTGTAGGTTGCAGTAGCAACAGAGCTGCTCACACCGTCCTTGATGGCGATGGCCTTGA
>CALAVD010000477.1 GCA_937892085.1 uncultured Prevotellaceae bacterium | reverse complement strand
TTGAAGACAAAATCACTCAAAACTGATTTTGGGTGACGCAAAACCGAAGTCAGGAGGACATGTAATTAGTTGAAATTCGTTTAATTCGTGTGCTTCATTCCAGAAATGTCCTCAAAAGAACCGTCCCTTTGAGGACATTTCTATTGAGGACATGTAATTAGTTGAAATTCGTTTAATTCGTGTGCTTCATTCCAGCGAAGGTCTTCGTGTGCTTTTATTCCACCATAGGAACTTGTGACAGCTTTGTTTTCGTCACCTGCAACACGCCGTTGTCGTTATAGACGAATGCCACAACAGCGAGTTTTTCGGGGTTCCACTCGTCGCTGATGGCGATGCTGTGGTCTTGCTCAACGGTGTAGCCTTCTTGCACTGTCACGTCCTCGCCCCACTGACCGTTGACTGCTGCTCGCAGCACATGGTTGTGAACGTAGTTGTCGTTGCGAGTGCCGTCGGGCATCATTTGGAATGCGGTGATATCATCTTCCAATATCCACAGTTGCAGCTTGCCAACGGAATTACCGTCAACTCCCTTGAGTGTAGTGTGGATGCTGATTTCATCATTTATCAACGCTACTGCAAGCTCTATCTCCACGGGTGCTGTCTTCTGCAACTCCTCACGGATGAGCGTGCCCCACGCAGTAAAATCGGCAGGTGAGCCACGGTCAATCAGCCCCACGGGCTGATACTCGAGGTTCCAGTGATTGTAGTAGTCGTCACCAATGTCGGTGCTCAGACCGTAGAAACGTGCGTTGGTGTGGAAACCCAATGGTCCTGAATGTATGCTCACAGCTATGATGGTTTCCTCGCCATACTGCTCTATCAGTTTATGTATCTCATCGGCAGCATTAGGGCAGTTCACGCAGCGCTGGCCAGTGAAGTCTTCTATCAGCACACAACGCTCTACCGGAGCAGGTTTCACATATATCAGTCGCTCATCCTCGTCGATGTGGCTGCACGCCGTCATGAGCAGTGCCGTCAGCAAAAATACTATGTAAGCCTTGATTTTCATAAGATGCTGAAGTTGTAGTTATAAGATAAAGTGAAACCTCTACTTGCGGGAACATATCGACACACTCCGCCCGAGCAGTTATATCCGGCGCGCGTGCGGCCAAATCCTAACGACACTCGATGTCCCGAGCGGCTATAGGTGACGTCGCCGTGGTAATAGTGGATGTTGGTCTCGCCCACATTATACATGTCGCTAACCGAGAACATCCAGTTGGGCGCCAGCGAGAATTCCATTAAGCCATAGAGCCAGTCGCCTTCATCGTCGGGTGTAGAGAGATATTGAAGCTCGGTGCGCAGTGTGGTCTTTTTCGACAGCTGGAATTTAGCGTCGGCAATGAAGATGTTAGAACGCACCATGCCACCGTGACCCTCGACCACCGTCTTGTTATAACGCTGGTTCATATACATCAACGACAATTTCACCGCACTCGAGAGCTTGCGCGTCAATGTCACGTCGATGTCCTGATAGAAGGTCTCACCCTTCCAGCGCACGTGCGAGAAGTTGAACTTAAGGTTCATGCCATACTTGCCACCTAACTTGGTCTTGCGCTTGAAATTGTAGCCCACCTCGGCCTGATAAGCCCACTCGCCGCCCGCCAGCTGTGTGGCGTAGGGATATAGAGCCGCCAGGGCATAAGTCTGCTCTTGCGTGAAAGCCGGCAGGTGGTTGATAAACGATGACGTGCCTATCATGCTGCGACGGCTGCGGAACGACATATTCTCGCTGCGCTTGGCTTGCAGCAGCACGCTCAGCCCTTTATTGGAATAAGACCCCGAGAGCACTGCGGCAGTGCCTTTCTCATAATTATATCCGTTGTCGAACGACGGGTCTTGCGTCTTTTGCGCATACTCAGCATGAAGGCTCCAGGGTCCTGTGTTGAGCGAGGCACGCACGTCCCAAGCGTTAACATACTCGGGCAAGTTGAGCTTATGGGTGGGGTCAACGAAGATTTCCTCCTGCTTCTCATGTTTGTTTACCCACGAGCCGCCAATCATCAGTTCGGTACCATGGTCACGCATAGCGGGAATCCACTCGTTGATATTCACCTCGGCATCGGCACCGCTCACTAAGCCTTTGTTCCAACTCCAGTAGCGACGCTGACGGCCCGAGAGGGCTTTGATGGTCACGCCTTTGGTGGGTCGTAGCACGAGGCGCGCGCCAAGCAGTGAGTTGTCGATGCCTAACGAGCGTTCCTCGTAGGTGCGCAAGATGAGTCCCATGCCAAACTGCTCGTAGAACGTGCCCACCGTGAGCTCGGCACCCTTATAGCGCCCTTTAGCCCAAAAGTGCGGCACACCCCACCCCTTGAAGTCTTTCTCGAAGCCAGGCAAGGGATGGTCAAGATATTCAAACCTAAAGCCGGCATCCACCCATTTGCTTTGCAGCATGATGTCGCCATAGGTGTTGGTCTGGAAATCTTCGGTTTTCTCGGCGCCGATGGCATCATCACGCATGGGCACCAGCATATCGCTCTGAATGCTTCCTGTGATTTTCACCTTCTGCTTGTCCTGGTCGTCCTGGGCAGCAATGCATAGGCAGCAACAGAGCAATGCGGTATATAAGAGCGTCCGTTTCATTTGCCGACGAGTTCGCGAACCTTATCTAAGAGTTCCTGCTCGGCTCCATCGGTATATCCAGTGTGCTTATACACAATGTTGCCCTGACCGTCAACAATCATAGTGAAAGGAATCATCTGCACGCCTAAGGCGCGTTTCAGGTCTTCGTTGGGGTCGAGCAGCACTTCATATTCCCACCCGTGATTGCTCACTAATGGCTTCACCTTGTGGGTATTCTGTGCTTGGTCGGTACTCACTGCGATAATCTTCACACCGGTTTCCTCTTGCCACTCGTCATAGACCTCGGCAATGGCATCAAGCTCTCGCAGGCACGGTTTGCACCATGTAGCGAAGAGGTCGATGATAAACGGCTTGCCATCATTGGAGAGTTCATTGATTTTCACTTCCTGCCCATCGATAGTCTTGAGCGTTATAGCTGGCAGCTGGGCAAACACATCGCTCGATGCCACAAGGGCGAAGAGACAAAATAATAATGCTAATTTTTTCATGTTAATCATATTGGTGGTTAAGGATGTTGCGAAAGACATCTTTCGCAACATCCTTTTCATTTATTAGACATCTCGAAAGTGAGAAGGTTTATCAGTCACCAAGCAGAATGTTGTAGATTGCAGTAATGTCGGCAGCGGTAATCACGCCATCACCATCCTGGTCGGCGTTTACTGCACCAGTGTAGTCACTATTGAGCATAATGTTGTAGAGCAATGTGATGTCGCCTGCTGTAACTGAACCATCACCGTCAACATCGCCAGGAATAACAGGGCCACCAACAGGAATAACTGTGAGAGTCATGTCATTAGCATTGATGCGGAATGTAAATTCGCCACCATTCTCAAGACGGAAGTTAGAACCGTCAACCATCTGCAGTGGCACGTTGAGCAGACCTTCGTTAATCAAGAAGAAGCCTACACCATTCTCATCAACGCCGCCAAGCCATGTCCAGCCGTCGCCGTTGGGGGTGATAACCTTGAACTCGGCACCAGCCTCAAGGGTACCAGTAGTCTCATAAACGCCTTCATTCTCGGTAGCGGTGAATACCAAGCGGCCACCATCCTCGGTTTGGTTCCATTCGTTGAAGGTACCCACCAGGTAGAACTCGCTTGGTGTCTCAACTGTTCCGTAGGGCGCGATAGTGGTCTGACCAGCATTGATGATATGCCCTGTGCTGCGGTCGATGAGCAGTGCAATCACTTTGAGCTGCGCCTTGTCTTGAATCACGCTCTTCCCTGTGATGTTGGCGATATAGTTGAATGGCAATTCCTCTCCAGCCTCAAACGATGTGGGAACTGAACCATCAAAACCATTCATCAGATTCCATGCTGCAACAGCCACAAAATTGAACGTCAAGCCCGAAACTGGTGATCCCGCACCATACCAGTCGGTCATATAAGGATCTCCGCTTTGGGTATCATAATAGTTGGCTTGATTCCAGCCTGAGCCGTTACCGCGAAGACCGTCATTGGTAAGTACAATCGCAATACCATAGTTGGCATTGTTCATTGAGAAAGCGAACTTAGAATTGGCATCAATGTTAATCGCTGTCATTGCCTCGTCATTCCATTGTGCCGAAACCTCAACCATACCATCGGGATGATCTTGCAAATCTTGGTTAATAGCATTAATGATATTGGTTGGATGTGGATCAACGTCCGACACGCGGTTCACACGAGAATCGGGGAATCCTGACACAGTGTTCATCATGGGATTATAATCGGATGTAACCATGGCGTCGCCGTTATGCGCAGCAATGAGCACTACCTTATCACCAAATGTCTGGCGCGCCGTCTCCATTGCGACAAAACCACGTGGGCACCATCCGCACCATGTGCCGGTGAACTCTTCAACTACTGGCACCTTGGTGAACAGATAAGCCATGATAACCAGCTGACCATTAGCGGCAGCCTCGGTAGCGGTAGCTTCATTAGCCACTCCATTAACCTTAGTGATTGTGAATGTTTTGGTGCAGTTCATTGGCTCACTGGTGTCAAAAGGAATATTCACTGTACCAGTGCCTTTATATGGAATCGCATCTACCGAGATGGTTGTCTCGGGTGTTGTGGTAGCCGTGTTTCCATCGGTAGTGATAGTATATGAAATCGAAGTAATGGCATTCTCTCCATTATTCTTGATTTTTATGGGAATAATCGCCTCATCGCCCTTCTCGAAATAGTGAGTGCCGAAGTCTGAAGCAATGGCATAGTTAGAAGGCAACTGAGCGCCTTCAACCATCAGCTGCATCGCCAGTTTTCCGTAGCTTGAGAGTGTCTGCCAGTTGCTTTGTCCTGCTACTGTGGTGCGATAATAGAAAGAGTAGGTCTCCCAGTCTCCGCCATGCAGGATAGGATGGTCTTGTTCACTAAGCTCAATCATGTAACCCACCACCAGTTTCTGGTTGTTGACACTGAAAGGCGTTGTGAGCTCTATATCATTAGCTCCGGCGGTCAAGGTTGACGGGTTGATTTCCTGAGTATAAAGCGCTCCTTGCATGTTGGTTTTCAAACCAGTGTTTATCCAAAATGTCAGCTTGGTGATTTTTGGAATTGTTGTCTCATTAAACCACAAGCGCACCGCCTTAATGGTAGCAGCGCCCAAAACAGTGCTATTCTTAGGGATGAAGATAGCGGCCTCATAGTTGGACTGTTGATCCAAGCCCATATCCGAGAAGTTTGCGGCATTGACATCGCTATCGACAAAGTAGCCCCACCAAGTCTCACCAGCACCAGGAGTAATGGTACTTTTAGGAGTTATCGCCGATTGAGCGAAACTCGACATTGCCACAAACATGGCAAGCAGTAGAAGAATTGTCTTTTTCATTGATGCAAAGTATTTAAAAATTAATTAATTATTTATTTAATAGTATGTTGTAAACGGCTGTCACATCACTGGAAGTAACCTCGTTGTCTCCGTTTTGGTCGGCATTCACCACACCAGTATAGTCATTATTTAGCAATACATTGTAGAGATGTGTCACGTCGGCTGCTGTCACATTGCCGTCGCCATTAACATCGCCACGCACAGGAATGTCTTGATCTCCGTTAGTAAATTTTATCTTGACAGTGTGTGTCTCGTTGCCAATGGTCGCCGTGAGGGTTGCAAGCAAGACGCCCTCACTCTGAATGTCTTCGGCATCAAACTGCACATTCTCGCTGCCTCCATTTACACTGAAGTTCTCCTTGGTCAGCGAGGTTTTGTCACCAAAATACACGCAAAGACCACCCATGCACCACGAGAGGGTTGTGGGGTTCAAGGTGTTCTGATTGATAGTCAATGTGGCACTGCCCACTTGTGCTTGACTGCCCGACAGCAGTTTTAAGACAAGTCCATTGTTGGCATCGGAGCTTGGATTGGTATAACAGCATAGTTCTCCAAAGCCCCATTCGTCTTCTTGAGCCGCAATAGTCACCATTGCTCCATCGGCAAGCGATTCACCGTGGTAACGGAACTCAAAACTCTGAGCCGAGATAGCTGAAAACGACAAGAGCAACATCACTGCTAATGAGAGTAAATGTTTTATCATAAGCAATTCTCTGATGCGGGTTCACAAGTCATTTTTTGAGTCACAATAAAGGCAGAACCCATTAACCACTATCACAACTCTTCTTTATCGTCACAAAGTTACAATTTTTATACAAAAAACCAACTTTTAAGACAATCATTTAACTAATATTTGCTTTTTGACAAGCATTTCACACATAATTAGACAGAAAAACACCAACCGCAGCATCTACCGTGGTGTTTAAGAAATCTGATTTCAGACTTGATTACGCATTCTGACTTCTGAATTCTGAATTACTTAAAGTGCGTGCCAGCTTGGAGGTCGCTGAAGCGGGTGGCATTGACCAGCACCACTTCGCTCACGCCGTGGTCAATAGCCGAGAAAGCGTTGTCGATGGCGGGATAAGCCGACGGATTGATGAGACCCTTCTCGCGCAGAGACCTGTACTGTGCGCGACGCAGCATGGGAATGACGCTATTGGGGTCGCCGTTGCTGGTGAGCACCACGCCGTTCTCCTCGCCCATCACATTGATGATAGTGACATCGTAGGCGATGGTGAGGGTGCGCGCTATCTCGTAGGCAAACATCTTCACGTCGCCATTCAGCAGTGTGCCCTTGCCATCGTGAGTGAGCGGTGCGATGACAGGCACCACGTTCTCCTCAAGGAGCTTGATGAGCATCGACGAGTTCACACGGCGCACGGTGCCCACACGCCCCACGTTCACGGGTCTGACGGGCACTTTAGTGCTCTGCACGAGGTTCAGATCCACACCAGTCATCCCCAGGGCATTCAGCCCTCGCCACTGCATGATGGCGACGAGGCGCTTGTTGACAAGTCCTCCATACACCATTGTCACGAGATCCATCACTCGGTCGTCGATAATGTCGCGACCGTCGCTGGTCTGGCGTATGGTGATGCCCATCTTCTCGGCTACCATCGACGCCATCGTGCCCTCGCCATGCACAAAGAGCTTAAGCCCCTCGATAGCGGCAAAGTCGCGGATGAGCGCCTTCAGGTTCTGCGGGTCTTCCACCACAATGCCATCAACATTTACTATAGTAAGCCTCTTCTTCATAAGTTTATCATACAATTACAAACAATTGAAAACAATTATTTTTATTACTTACAATTGA
>CALAVD010000476.1 GCA_937892085.1 uncultured Prevotellaceae bacterium | reverse complement strand
GATCTACACTCTTTCCCTACACGACGCTCTTCCGATCTATGATTGTTTGATGAAGCAGGGTTAATTGGAGCGGCTGGATTCTCGCTCCTTGGTGTCGCGATAGACGTTGTTCACTTTGTTGCCACCGAAAGAGTAGGAAACACGCAGCGAGATGGTATGGCTGTGAATGTTGTTGCGGGTGTAGACGCTGTAGCCGCTATACAATGCCGTTGATTTTGTGATGTTCCAGCCGAACGGGTCGCCCACGGCAGCAGTAAGCGTCAAGCGATTGTCAAGGAGCGTGTAACGCAATTCAAAACCAATCAACGACATCGCCTCGAACCGCACCATGCGCTCATGATAGGGAAAATAATGGCTGAAACGCACATTGAAGATGAGCGTCCGTGGGCGGTTGAGCATCCACGAGGTGCTGAGTTCCAGTTTGCCGCTCCAGCTATTGTCGTCATGCTCCCGGAAATCGGCAATCTTCGATTTAGTATAGGTGCTGAACACCTCGCCACCCACATTCATATTCCACCAGTCAAAGATAGAGCGGTAATAGGAAGCGTATAGACCCACTTTGTTATTGTCAATGCAATTCTCGGGGATAGAGAATTGCGAGCCGTCGGCATTGAATCGCGTGACATAGCCAATAGCATTGCGATTGTAGGAGTTGTAAAGTACGGCATAGACACCCTTGAAGCTGTAGCTGAGTTCCGCATTATGGGCAATGCTCGGCTTCAAGTCGGGATTTCCCGATACATAGTCGCTGGTGGTGGTGTAGTAGTGGAAAGGATTGAGGTCGCCGAAATTTGGGCGCTTGATGCCCATTGAATAAGACAATGAGAAGCGACCCATATGCTGATGGTTCCAACTCAGGTTTAATGAGGGAAACAGATAACCGTAACTGTTGTCGTGCTTCTCGTCGTCGACAGATTGACGGCCATTCACATCGGTATGCTCATAACGCAATCCCAGTTTCCCGAAAAACGAATCGCCGAAATTCTTTTCTGCACTGACGTAGGCGGCTGCGGTATTTTCGTCATAGTCAAACGCATTGCTTTGCGACTGGTCTAAAACCCATTGCGTGTCATCGTAAGTTCCGGCTGTCAATGCCGTCTTGTTGCCGATGGCGGTGTAAGCCGCTCCGGTTTCTATTTTGAACGCTTTGAACGGTAATGTGGCGTCCAGTTTAACGGAGTTGATGTGATACTTGTTGTGTCCGTCATTAGTCAAGTGCGATGAACCGTTGTTCCATGTCGTGATTACATCAGAGAACGACTTGGTTGATTTGTTGAACCAGTTATAGGTGAGGCTGAGCGTCTTGCCCATGTCATCGAGTTGCCAATCGGCAAATGTGGTCAATGTGAGCGCAGTGTTCGGACGAGAAGGCGAATGGTTGTTTGAGGTGAAGATGTTGCCGTTGTCATTGGTGACATCGTTCAATCTGCTATTCAGCCGTGTCGTGCTGAAGTTGGCGATGATGCCGGCACTAAGTCGGTCGGTGAACTTGTAATTGAAAAGTCCATTCAAGCCAAAAGCGCGGTTCGTAAAGTGCGTGCTTCGGTTGGAGGTTTTCACATGGTCGCTGAATGTGTAGGTGCGGTCAAGGTCATTGACGCCTCGGTTTTCGCCCCAATTGGCATCCACCGATAGTTCCACTTTGCGAGTGGTGTGCGACAGGTTGCCACCCAACATGTAGCTAAAATCCTCACGGGCGATGCCACGCCCCCACACATTGCCGCGCGTGCCAAGCGACTCGTTGCGCGTGGTGATGCTTATGAATGCCACATTGGTGCCGGCGGCGTATTTTGCGGGAGGAGTGGTGAGCACTTCGATTTTCTCGATGCCAGATGCCTGCAAGTTCTTTAGTTGCATTGCAATGGCATCGTCGGGCATCTCCAACAGACGACCATCGACGATGTAGCGCACCGAAGACTTTCCGGCTACTGTCACGGCATCGCCCTCGACGGTGACGCGAGGAATGCGGTCCAGCACCTCAATGCCGTTCAACCCTTTGGTGAAAGCGTCATTCTTGGTGAGATAAACGATGCGGTCGGGTTCTTGCTTGAGCACCGTGCGATGTCCGACCACCACCACTTCGTTCAGTTCGAGCACTTTATCCCAATAGTCGGCAATGGAATCAATGCTCACCGAGTCACTGTTTTCCTGTGCGAAAAGGGATGCAGGTAGTAGAGCCATCAAGAAGACGGCTTTCATGATTTTGTCCATAATGATGTATTGATTAGTTATTTGAATGCTTTTTCTTTGCCTTGTATGAAGAAGAATGCTCCACCATGTCGGTCACGTTGTAAGCCGATGTAGATAATCTCGCCGTTATTGAAAATCTGGAGCGAAGTGTATTGCCCGTCAGCTCCGCTATAGTCGGAGTATTCTTTTGCCCGAGGTGCATCTTTTGAAATTGCCTCGGCAATTTTCTTGATGATGCCCGGATTGTCCTTCACCGTCAGCCCGCGATAATAGTTGCCGTTGTTCTTGTAGATTGAGATGGTCACACTCTTGTTGTCGTTGTAACGGCCGTCGAATAGGCTTTCAACGTTCAATTTCGGTGGATTGGCATAGACCGCAATGGCGGTGACGATGCACGTTATGATGATGATTAATCGTTTCATTTCTGTAAGGATTTATGTTGCATGAATTGATTGACTTTTTCTTGTTCGGCAGCGTTCTGCTGTGCGACAGTGCGCATGAACTGTTCCATCTTGACTACATCAGCCTCGGCAATCGCTTTAGCTTCGTCTCTGCCCGCCTTTTGCCCTGCGACATACACGATGCAGTCGCCATTGCCAGATGTCATAGTAGAATTTCTGCTATTGAAAAGCATTGTCGTACCCACAATCACTGCAAGGCAAGCGGCTGCACTCCACATCCACCTTGCATGGCCGGCGGCTCTGCGTTGCTGTGCTGTTGCGTCGCTGATGCGCCGGCGCAACTGCTCCGAAGCACCGATGTCGCGTTGCGGTTTCAGCAGATTTTTTATGTCTTGAAATTCGTCCATTGCGGTCATTGATTATTGGTGAAATACTTTTGTCTCATTTTCTTCATTCCCGAATAGAACCGCGATTTTGCGGTGGATTGCGGGAGGTTGAGAATGTGGCTGATTTCCACAAACGAGAGTTCGTCAATTACGTTCATTCTCACAATCTCAGCCTCATTGGGCGGTAATCCGTCAAGCAAGCGGTTGATGCGGTCAATCTCCTCTTGGTCAAGTCGGTTCTCCGTCTCATCGGGCAGTTCAACGGTTTCAACCGGAATTGTTGAGACCCGCTTTTTCCTGAACTTGTCTTGGCATAGATTGTAAACGATGCGGAACAGATAACACTTGGCATCATTTACCCTGCCACTGTTTTCGAGCAATCGTAAAACAGCCTCATGAACGATGTCCTCGGCATCCGCCCGGTCGCCGGTGCGGAAGTAGGCAAACCTCGTCAGACCATCAAGATTAGCCACTATCACTTTGTCAATATTGCTGCGTCTTCTGCCAAACATAATCTCAAAACGCCCATTCGACGTCCCACCATATAAGACGCAAAAATACGAAAATCGCCGAAAAGAGATTTGAAAATCTTGATTTAGGTAACTCACGACAACCTCATATCACTTCAATCTAATCATAACAAAAGAGAACGAGATATTTCCATATCGGATAATTTGTAATATTGCGGCTGCATTATCGTTATAAATATATGAAACGGACATGAACGGCTTTCGCCAAAGAGAATGAAAAGTCATCGTTTTTA
>CALAVD010000475.1 GCA_937892085.1 uncultured Prevotellaceae bacterium | reverse complement strand
AATTCGTTGAAATTAGTTTAATTCGTGTGCTTTTATTTTTTAAAGTGGACTCAGTTAATGCACAATTCATAATGCACGATTGTTGCGTCAGGGTTAATAATTCCTGCGTGAGCAGGCTTTGTGACCACCAAGTGGCAACTTTTTGAGATTATAAAGTGGTGTGTGCTCTATGAGTCCTCTTGTCCTCTCATTTTTTTCTACGGATGTGAGGAGTCATGGAGTTATTCGCTCCTTAACTCCATTACTCCGTAGAATCGTGCGTGTTCTGGAGCGGAGAGCATAAAAAAACACTTCTGTATTGAGTTAATGGCAGAAGTGGTTTTTTGTTGAATGTCTTATGGATTTTGCATTATTAAAGCTACGGCGTGGGCGGCGATGCCTTCACCGCGGCCAGTGTAGCCGAGGCGCTCGGTGGTGGTGGCTTTGATGGAGACTTGTGAGGGGTCGCACTGCATGCACTCGGCAAGCTGCTGCTGCATGGCAGGGATGTGCGGGTTCATCTTGGGCTGCTCGGCGCAGATGGTGATGTCGCAGTTGCCCAAGGTGTAGCCTCTCTCGCTCAGCAGCCTCATCACTTCACGCAGCAACTTGCGGCTGTCGATGCCTTTGTACTGCGGGTCGCTGTCGGGGAAGTGGTAGCCTATGTCGCGCAGTGCGGCGGCACCAAGCAGAGCGTCGCACAAGGCGTGAATTGCCACATCGGCATCGCTGTGTCCCAGCAAGCCCTTGTCGTGGTCGATTTTCACGCCGCCAATCCATAACTCACGCCCTTCCACAAGGCGATGTACGTCGAAACCGTATCCTATGCGCATGTTCGTTTATCTTTTATCGTTATTGGGAAAACAAGAAGAGAGTTTAGGCATTGCATCTCTAAACTCAAAATAAAAGGGACAAGGCGTGCCTCATCCCTTAATATATCTTTGCTATGTGAAGTGGCTAAATACCATGGTCTTGATTGCAAGTCAGCCCGTTAGCTTATTACTTGTTGAACAAGTTGCGGATGCCGTCCATGTCGAATGAGAGGGTGAATCTCAGGGTCTGGTCGAGAGGGCTGTTTTGTGCCGTGGCAATCATGTAGGCTGCATCAAGCTTGATGACGTTGAGTGCGAAGCCGGCACCCAAGCCGAAGTATTTACGGTTACCCTTGTACTTGTTTTCGCTAAAGTAGCCTCCACGCAAGAAGAACTGCTGGTTGTAGCTGTACTCGGCACCAATCGAGAAGTTGATTTCGCGCAGCTCCTCTTTAAACCCTCCAGGGGCATCGGTAAATGACTTGAAGATACCCGATATTGACGACATGTCCTTCCAGTCTTGAAGGGCCTGTTCATACTCCTCCTGGTTCTCGTAGTTTGTCAATCGTGGACGTGCAGGCACGAGCAGTTTGTTGGCTTCGCCACTGATGGTGAGGTTGTGATAGTCGGCGAGGGGGAAGGTGAATGCCGTTCCGAGCTTGAAGTTGGTAGGCAGGAAAGCTGGGTCGTCGCCGCCGTTGTAGCTCACCTTCGAACCGATGTTAGAGATGTTGAATCCTAATGTCCACTGGCACTCGTTGCGACCCACCATGGGGTAGGTGCAAAGGAAACCCGAGATGTCGGCCGAGAATGCCGAGGCGCCAGTAGTCTGGTCCGTGCCGCTATAGCTGGAATATCCTAAGTCGCTATAGATGTATCGCAGCACAACGCCCATCGAGAATTTCTCGCTAAGTTTGCGTGAGTAACCCACGTCGAAAGCCATCTCAAAGGGGTTGATGCTCGACAAGGCGTTGCCACCATCGTCGGCACTATTGATTTCGCCGAGCGAGAAGTAGCGCATCGAGGCGCTCACCGACTGGTTGTCGCCGCTACCTATCTTCCAGTAACCTGAGAGGTTGGCAAGGAAGATGTCGTTAACGAGTTTGCGAAGCCAGGGGGTGTAGGAGATAGAAACTCCCGCCTTGCTATAGGCAAAAGCATATTTTGATGGATTCCAAAATTGTGAGTTCACGTCGGGGTCGGTAGCGGCACCCTGATCACCCATCGAGGCGCCACGTGCATCGGGCGTGATGCTCAGCGATGTCACACCAGTGGTGATGGGGTTGAACTCATTCTTGACATTATCGTCGGCATACGAGGTGCTGCAGCACATTGCCGCCATGCACACTATCGCTGCTATCTTGCTTCTCAAATTCATCTTCTCTTGGGAAAAAATTACTATTCTAACAATAATAACTTTAAAACCTCACGAATATTGTGTGATGCCCTCACAAAGTTGACAGCAATTAACATCGCACTGCGGGCCGGAGTTTGGCCGAGGTTAGATAGTCACTTTTTCTCCCATGTGACGTGGTGTCTTTCCGGTTGCAAGGTCGATAAAAAGTTTTACTCGGGCAAGCAGGTCACGCGAGTGTATTTTCAGCCATTTGTCGGTTTTTGTCACGGCTTTTGCGTTGAAAGCC
>CALAVD010000474.1 GCA_937892085.1 uncultured Prevotellaceae bacterium | reverse complement strand
GCAAAGGCTGTCCCCGTCGTTATTCCCATCGGTGCTGAAGAGAACTTCAAAGGCGTCGTGGACCTGATTAAGATGAAGGCCATCCTCTGGCATGATGAGACGATGGGCGCTGAATACAGCGTTGAGGAGATTCCCGCTGATCTCGTGGACGAGGCACAGGAATGGCGTGACAAGATGCTCGAAACGGTGGCCGAATATGACGAGGCTCTCATGGAGAAATTCTTCGATGATCCTAACAGCATTACCGAGGAGGAAATCCTTGCAGGACTGCGTGCGGCAACGGTCAGTATGGAAATCACGCCCATGCTCTGCGGCTCTTCTTTCAAGAACAAGGGTGTGCAGACGTTGCTTGACTATGTCTGTGCTTTCTTGCCCAGCCCGCTGGATACACCCAATGTGGTCGGTACCAACCCTGAAACAGGTGAAGAGGAAGACCGTAAACCCAGCGAGGATGAAAAGACATCGGCTTTGGCATTCAAGATTGCCACTGACCCGTATGTGGGTCGTTTGACTTTCATCCGTGTCTATTCGGGCAAAGTGGAGGCTGGCTCCTACATATACAATACGCGTTCGGGAAAGAAAGAACGTGTGAGCCGTCTCTTCCAGATGCACTCCAATCACCAGAACCCTGTCGAGGTCATTGGTGCCGGTGACATCGGTGCGGGTGTGGGCTTCAAGGACATTCGTACCGGTGATACTCTCTGCGAGGAGGATGCACCCATCGTGCTGGAGTCAATGGACTTCCCCGATCCCGTTATTGGTATCGCCGTGGAACCCAAGACTCAGAAAGATCTCGACAAGCTCAGCAACGGCTTGGCCAAGCTGGCGGAAGAAGATCCTACTTTCACCGTCCGCACAGACGAGCAGAGCGGCCAGACCGTCATCAGCGGTATGGGTGAGCTGCACCTCGACATCATCATCGACCGTCTGAAACGCGAGTTCAAGGTTGAATGTAATCAGGGTAAGCCTCAGGTGAACTATAAGGAAGCTATCACCAAGATTGTGAATCTCCGTGAGGTGTACAAGAAACAGTCGGGCGGTCGCGGTAAGTTCGCTGACATCATTGTTAACGTCGGTCCTGTAGACGATGACTTTGAAGGTACGGGCTTGCAGTTCATCAATAGCGTGACGGGCGGTAACATTCCCAAGGAGTTTATTCCTGCCGTGCAGAAGGGCTTCGAGAGTGCCATGAAAAACGGTATTCTCGGTGGCTTCCCGATGGACAGCCTGAAAGTGGAGCTGGTAGATGGCTCGTTCCACCCTGTGGACTCAGATCAGCTCTCCTTCGAGATTTGCGCTATTCAGGCTTATAAGAATGCCTGTTCACAGGCTAAGCCTGTCTTGATGGAACCCATCATGAAGCTCGAAGTGGTTACGCCCGAAGAGAACATGGGTGACGTCATCGGTGACCTCAACAAACGTCGCGGTCAGGTCGAGGGTATGGACACCAGCCGCAGCGGTGCCCGCATTGTGAAGGCAATGGTTCCTCTGGGTGAGATGTTCGGCTATGTGACGGCTCTGCGTACCATCACTTCCGGACGTGCAACCTCCAGCATGACCTATGACCATCATGCTCCCGTTTCAAGCAGCATCGCCAAGAGCGTGCTTGAGGAGATTAAGGGTCGCGTGGATCTGGTTTAAGAAACTAAAGGGTAGGGGCGGCCAAGCAAATGACTCTTTGGCCGCCACCACCTATAATAAATACATCAATCATTAAATCCTAAATTAAAGACATGAGTCAGAAAATCAGAATCAAACTGAAGTCCTACGACCACAACCTCGTGGACAAGTCTGCCGAGAAGATTGTGAAGACCGTGAAGGTGACGGGCGCTATCGTCAGCGGACCCATTCCTCTTCCTACTCACAAGCGCATCTTCACCGTTAACCGTTCAACCTTCGTCAACAAGAAGGCACGCGAACAGTTCCAGCTTTGCAGCTACAAGCGTCTTATCGACATCTACAGCAGCACAGCACAGACAGTAGATGCTTTGATGAAGCTCGAATTGCCGAGTGGTGTCGAAGTGGAAATCAAGGTGTAGGACGTCTTACACAGAATAGTCTTTAAATAGATAAATCATTTAATTCATTCAATTACAGAAATGCCAGGATTATTAGGAAAGAAAATCGGAATGACTTCCGTTTTCAGTGCCGACGGCAAGAACGTGCCGTGCACTGTTATCGAAGTTGGTCCTTGTGTAGTTACTCAGGTGAAAACTATTGAAAAAGACGGCTACGAGGCTTTGCAGCTTGGCTTCATCGAGAAGAAGGACAAGCACACTACCAAGCCCGAGGCAGGTCACTTCAAGAAAGCTGGAGTAAAGCCACAACGACACTTGGCCGAGTTCAAAGATTTTGAAGGTGAGTACAAAGCAGGTGACGTGTTCACTGTTGACTTCTTCAATGACGACCACTATGTTGACGTGATTGGGATCTCTAAAGGTAAAGGATTCCAGGGCGTTGTTAAGCGCCACGGTTTTGGTGGTGTAGGCCAGAAGACCCACGGTCAGGACGACCGCTTCCGCGCGCCAGGTTCTATTGGTGCTTGTTCTTACCCAGCTAAAGTGTTCAAGGGCATGCGTATGGCCGGACAGATGGGTAACGAGAGAGTTACTGTTCAAAATCTCGAGATCATCAAGATTTTGCCTGAGAACAACCTTCTCATCGTGAAGGGCTCGGTTCCAGGTAGCAAAGGTTCAATCATTTCAATCATGAAGTAAACTATGGAACTAGCAGTATATAACATTAATGGTCAAGATACAGGTAAGAAGGTGACTCTTAACGACGAGGTGTTTGCAATCCCCGAACCTAACGAGCACGCCGTTTATCTGAGTGTGAAACAATACCTGGGCAACCAGCGTCAAGGCACACACAAGTCAAAGGAGAGAAGTGAGATTATGGGCTCTACCAAGAAGCTCGGACGCCAGAAGGGCGGTGGCGGCGCACGCCACGGTGACATCAAGTCGCCTCTGTTCCACGGTGGAGGTCGCGTGTTCGGTCCACGTCCCCGCAACTATTACACCAAGCTCAACAAGAAGGTTAAGGACCTGGCACGTCGCTCGGCTCTTACCTACAAGGCTCAAAACAATCAGATCGTAGTTGTTGAAGACTTCGACTTCGCAGCACCCAAGACCAAGGATTTCGTTGCCATCACCAAGGCTCTGAACCTCGACGGCAAGAAAGTGCTTCTCGTTCTTGACGATATTAAGAAGAACGTTTACATGTCGGCCCGCAATGTGGAGACCGCTAAGGTTTACACAGCCCGCGACCTCAACACTTATTGTGTGCTCGACAACAAGGCTATGATTGTTACCGAGAGTAGCATCGAAGTTATGAACAAATTTTAATCATCTTAAGGAGAGATATAACAACAATGGATATTCAAATAATTCCTATCGTAAGCGAGAAAGCTACCGCCATCAGCGAGAAGACAAACCGTTTTTCGTTCAAGGTATCTCCCGAAGCCAACAAATATCAGATTAAAGACCTCATCGAGGAGCTTTACGACGTTAAGGTGGTTGAGATTAAGACTATGAACTACAACGGCAAGAAGAAACAGCGTTACACTCGCACCGGCATCCAGCGCGGCGCCACAGCAGCTTTCAAGAAAGCTATCGTAACACTTGCCGAAGGACAAACCATTGATTTCTATAGCAACTTATAATTAATAAAATGGCAGTAAGAAAATTCAAGCCCACAACACCGGGGCAAAGACACAAGATTATTGGTGTATTTGACAACATCACAAGCACTACACCAGAGAAGTCTCTTACAGTCGGACTGCGCAAGACCGGCGGTCGCAACAACGAGGGTCACCGCACTTCATACTATCGTGGTGGTGGTCACAAGCGTCGCTATCGTATCATCGACTTCAAGAGAAACAAAGACGGTGTGCCAGCTCGCGTAAAGTCGATAGAGTACGACCCTAACCGCTCGGCTCGCATTGCGCTGCTTTACTACGCAGATGGCTTCAAAGCTTACATCATCGCTCCAAACGGACTTAACGTGGGCGATATGGTAGAAAGCGGTGAGAACGTGGCCCCCGAAGTGGGAAACGCGCTTCCACTCTGTAACATTCCTGTTGGTACTTTAATTCACAACATCGAGATGCGTCCCGGTCAGGGAGCACGCATTGCTCGCAGCGCAGGAACATTTGCCCAGCTCACTTCGCGTGAGGGCACCTACGCAATCATCAAATTACCTTCGGGTGAGACTCGCAAGATTCTTGCAGCATGCCGCGCTACTGTAGGTGTGGTAGGCAACAGCGACCACGCTCTTGAGCAGTCAGGTAAAGCCGGCCGCTCTCGCTGGCTGGGTCGTCGTCCTCACAACCGTGGTGTTGTCATGAACCCTGTTGACCACCCAATGGGTGGTGGTGAAGGCCGTCAGTCAGGTGGTCATCCACGCTCACGCACTGGCATCTATGCTAAGGGACTTAAGACCCGTGCTCCAAAGAAGGCATCTTCTAAGTACATTATTGAAAGAAGAAAGAAGTAATTTGATTAAAGTTTAAACTATGAGTCGATCATTAAAAAAAGGTCCTTACATCTGTGTCAAGCTCGAGAAGAAGATTGACGCTATGAACGAGAGCGGAAAGAAGGCAGTGGTGAAGACTTGGTCTCGCGCCAGCATGATTTCCCCCGACTTTGTGGGTCACACTATCGCAGTGCACAATGGTAACAAGTTTATTCCCGTTTACGTAACCGAGAACATGGTAGGCCACAAGCTCGGAGAGTTTGCTCCAACTCGCACCTTCCGTGGTCACAGCGGCAACAACAAGTAATTAGGACCCGGGAAAATTCATTGACAAAAAAAGAATTAAAATACAATGGGTAAAAGAAAAAGAGAATCAGCCAACAAAATTAAGGAAGCCCGCCGTGAGCAGTGCAGAGCAAGGCTCATGAACGTGCCCAGCTCTCCTCGCAAGATGAGACTCGTCGCCGACATGGTGCGCGGTCAGGAAGCCTTCAGGGCTCTCGGTCTCCTTCATTTTTCTAATAAGCAGGCTGCTGCCGACGTAGAGAAGCTGCTCAAGAGCGCTATCTCTAACTGGGAGCAGAAGAATGGTAAGAAAGCCGAAGACGGTGAGCTTTACATCAAGTCGATCTTCGTAGATTGCGCTCCAATGCTCAAGCGCCTCCGTCCAGCTCCTCAAGGACGCGGATACCGCATCCGCAAGCGTTCTAACCACGTGACTATCTATCTCGACACTATTAACCAACAACAAGACGCATAAGAAATGGGACAGAAAGTAAATCCAATCAGCAATCGTTTAGGCATCATCCGCGGTTGGGACTCCAACTGGTTTGGTGGCAGTAATTATGGAGATACTCTGCTCGAAGACAGCAAAATACGTAAGTATCTCAGCGTGCGTCTGGCAAAGGCTAGCGTGTCGCGCATCGTTATCGAGAGAACTCTCAAGCTGGTGACCATCACCATCTGCACCGCTCGCCCAGGACAAATCATTGGCAAGGGTGGCAAGGATGTTGACAACCTCAAGGAAGAGCTGAAGAAGCTCACCAGCAAGGACGTTCAAATCAATATCTACGAAGTGAAGCGCCCCGAACTCGACGCTGAGATCGTGGCAAGCACCATCGCACGCCAAATCGAGGGCAAGATTGCCTATCGCCGTGCTGTGAAGATGGCCATCGCCTCTACTATGCGCATGGGTGCCGAGGGTATCAAGGTTCAGGTGAGCGGACGCCTCAATGGCGCCGAGATGGCTCGCTCGGAGATGTTCAAGGAGGGTCGTACCCCTCTGCACACTCTGCGTGCCGACATCGACTACGCTCTCGTGCCAGCTCTCACTAAGGTAGGTCTCATCGGCGTCAAGGTTTGGATTTGCCGCGGTGAGGTTTATGGCAAGAAAGACCTTGCTCCTAACTTCGCAAGCAGCAACGACCGTCGTCAAGGTGGTGGCAATCGCCGTGGTGGTTTCCGCAACCGTAAAAGCAACCGTTAATCATTATTGTGTGATTTTTTAACAAGACAAGAAAATGTTACAACAACCAAAACGTTTAAGATACAGAAGACCCTCCGACGGTAAGGTGCGTCAGTACAGCAAGAGAGGTACACAGCTGTCTTTTGGCTCGTTCGGCATCAAGGCCCTGGAGTCGAAATGGATTACCGCCCATCAGATTGAGGCTGCCCGTGTGGCTGTGACCCGCTATATGCAGCGCGAGGGTAACATTTGGATCCGCATCTTCCCTCACAAGCCTATTACCCGCAAGCCTGCCGACGTGCGTATGGGTAAAGGTAAAGGTGATGTGGCTGGATATGTAGCTCCCGTCTTCCCCGGATGCATCCTTATTGAGGTTGACGGCGTTAGCTTTGAGATTGCAAAAGAGGCTCTGCGCCTTGCAGCTCAAAAGCTTCCAATTCCCACTAAGTTCGTCGTTCGTCACGACTACGACCCTTCACAGAATGTGTAATCTTTTAAAATCGACAATTAATTATGAAGAATAAAGAATTGAGAGAGTTGACCGACAAGGAGCTCCAGGACCGTTTGGAACAAGCCGAGAAGGACTATTTGCAGCAGAAGATTCAGCACTCAATATCTCCCCTCGACAATCCAGCGAAGATTACACTCGACCGTCGAGATATCGCACGCATGAAAACCGAGCTTCGTGCTCGCGAACTTAAAATTAATAAGTAATCCCCAAATTTAACAATATCCATAACATGGAAGAGAAAAGAAATTTAAGAAAAGAAAGAATTGGGGTTGTTTCAAGCAACAAGGGTGATAAGACTATCACTGTTACAGTGAAGTACAAAGAGAAACACCCAATCTATGGTAAGTTTGTCAACAAGACAAAGAAATATCACGCTCATGACGAGAAGAACGAGTGCAATGTGGGTGACACCGTGCGCCTGATGGAGACTCGCCCTTTGAGCAAGACTAAGAGATGGAGATTAGTTGAAATAATCGAAAAAGCTAAGTAATTATGATTCAAGCAGAAAGCAGATTAACAGTTGCCGACAACAGCGGTGCAAAGGAAGTCCTCTGCATTCGCGTGCTTGGAGGAACAGGACGCCGTTACGCTTCGGTAGGCGACATGATTGTCGTTACCGTTAAGAACGCCATCCCTTCGAGTGATATTAAGAAAGGTACAGTGTCACGTGCAGTGGTCGTGAGAACAAAGAAGGAAATCCGTCGCCAGGATGGTTCTTACATTCGCTTCGACGATAACGCTTGCGTGTTGCTGACTAACGCTGGTGAGTTGAGAGGAACTCGCATCTTTGGTCCTGTAGCCCGTGAGCTGCGTGCCACCAACATGAAGATTGTTTCGCTCGCTCCCGAAGTACTCTAATAGTTTTTAACAACGCAAAACATTTTTAAGAAAATGGCTCAGTTACACATAAAGAAAGACGATACCGTCTATGTTCTCGCTGGTGACGACAAGGGTAAGACCGGTCGTGTCTTGAGCATCGATGCCAAGAATAACCGCGCTATCGTGGAAGGTATCAACATGGTATCAAAGAGTACCAAGCCTAATGCACAGCACCCACAGGGTGGCATTATCAAGAAGGAAGCTCCCATTCACCTGTCAAACCTCAACGTGGTTGACCCCAAGAGCGGCCGTAGCGCACGTCCAACTCGCGTGGGCTTCAAGGTGGAGCGCGACGAGAATGGGAAAGTAGTAAAGAAAGTACGTTATTCTAAAAAATCAGGAGAGGAGATTAAGTAATGGCTACCACACTTAAGAAAAAATATGATGAGGTAATTGCTCCTGCACTCATGAAGCAATTCAACTACAGCTCTCCAATGCAGATACCACGTCTCGTGAAAATCGTCCTCAACGAGGGTTTGGGCGATGCCACACAAGACAAGAAGATCATTGAGACTGCTATCACCGAGCTCACCACTATCACTGGCCAGAAGGCAGTGCAGACAGTGTCGAAGAAAGATATCTCTAACTTCAAGCTGCGCAAGAAGATGCCTATTGGCGCGCGCGTGACTCTGCGTCGTGATCGCATGTACGAGTTCATGGAGAGATTCATCCGCATCGCGCTGCCACGTATCCGCGACTTCAAGGGTATCGAGGGCAAGCTCGACGGCCGTGGAAACTACACCGTTGGCGTTTCGGAGCAGATTATCTTCCCCGAGATCAACATCGACAACGTGAACAAGATGACAGGTATGAACATCACCTTCGTCACCACCGCCAAGACCGACGAGGAAGGTTACGCTCTGCTCAAGGAGTTTGGACTGCCTTTCAAGAACGCTAAATAATTTTTTAAACAAGAAGATTTAGATTATGGCAAAAGAATCAATGAAGGCTCGTCAGGCCAAGAGAGAAAGAATGGTTGCTAAGTATGCCGCAAAGCGTGCAGCTCTCAAAGCTGCTGGCGACTATGAGGCTCTGCAGG
>CALAVD010000473.1 GCA_937892085.1 uncultured Prevotellaceae bacterium | reverse complement strand
TGTACATAGGCGGTGGAAGCCTTGAGCAGTTCTACAACGCTCTTGACACCAATAGCTTCAGGTATTATTGGTCTTATGGCGCGCGGCCGTGGGATGAGCGGCTTGATGTGGCGATGACCCACGTGGTTAGCAGCGAGCTGTGGGATGTGGTTGTATTACAGCAGCAGTCCAACATGTCGCGCGACTACAGCACCTATCAGCCTTATCTTAACCAGATTATCGAATGGCTTGACGAGAAAGTCACCTGTCAACATGAGTATGCCTGGCTTATCACGCCATCCTATCCCGACAACCTGCCGCGCCTCGCCCCCGACACCACCAGTGTGCAGATGTTTGAGCGCATAGCGCAGTGTGTGAGCCAAGTGCAGCACGACACAGGCATAGAGCTGTTGTTACCGTGTGGCACAGCCATCCAGAACGCGCGCACCACGCCGCTCGACTCACTGGGCGACCAGGGGCATCTGTTCGACTACCTGCATCTGCAAGAAGGCATTCCCTGCTTGATAGAGGCTTATGTTGCCACTGCCACCTTGCTCGCACGCTATGGTTTGAGCAACAATGTGTGGACCGACACCACGTGGATTGACCGGTATTGGCTGCTGGCAAAGAACATTCAGGAGATTAATGGAGAGCCTGTGGGCATGAGCGAAGAAAACCGCGTCCTCGCCAAGCAATGCGCCATCAAAGCAATAGAAAATCCGCTAACGATAACAGTAATTGAATAGTACAAATTAATTTTGTGTGAATTGCCTTATTCTACATTTCTGAGAGAAAAATTGCACACACAATATTATCTCTATGGAGTCATGGAGTAGAGGAGTAACCCAATGGGTGTAACCTTTTGTTGTTTAGGTTGTTAAGGTGTTGTGATGGGTGTTAGATATCTCCGAGTAGTTGATGCTAAACTCGAAGTAGTTGTTTTGATACACAAGTCAACAAGTCTTTTTTTGCAACAGCCTCAAAAGATGGTGAAAAAGCAGTGTCAATGTGTCTTGTGGCTGTGGGAGAAGAGGCGCTGGGGCAGCTCCATCGCCAGGATGATGCCGAAGACGATGGCAATCGCTATCTTGCTTGCCAGCCAGCCGCTCTGCATCGAGAGGTCGAACTGCGAGTCGGTGAGGTAGTAGGTGAACCAGAAGATGCCGGCGCCGGGCACCAGCGGGAAAATGCCGCACAAGAGAAAACCCTGGGCGGGAATGCGGAACGGAATGGCGGCAATGCGCGAGATGATGCACACTAATGTGGCGGCGGCAAGCGTGGCACCTACTGGCGTGGCGCTGCAATAGCGCACTAAAATCAGATATAGCGCCCATCCTATGGCGCCAATGACCCCTGCCGGCACATAGTGCTCCCGGTCGATGCCAAAGAGCAGGGCAAATGCCGCAGTGCCCACGAATGCTGCAAAGGCTTGCAAAAATAGGTTGGCGGTCTGTGGATTTACTTCCATCGAAATTTCCAACATTCCTCCATGCGCAGTGCCATCAATGATAAAGCCAAGTGAAACGCCAACGGCAATGCACAGGAAGCCGAGCATGGCGTCGGTGAGGCGCGTGAAGCCGGCGATATAGTCGCTGTTGGCAAGGTCACGCACGCCATTGACAAATGGCACTCCAGGAATCAGCGGCATGATGGCGCCTATGATGATATTGGCAAGGCTTGAGCCAAGTCCTATTCGCCAGGAAATGACACATAGCAGTGTGGCAAGGAGGGCGTTGCAAGCGCCACCCACGATTTTTGAGAGATAGCGGCCGCTCACCCATAGCACGAAGGCGTAGAGCAAGAAGCCCACCACTAAGGCAGCGGCGCAATCGAGCCAGCCACCGCCAAACACGGCGCAGAACCCTGCGGCGCCAAACCCCGAGCCGAGGATTTGTTCCCAGGCTGGTTTCTGTGGTGCCGCATCTATGCGCTCGAGCCGCTCTCGAGCTTCGGCGAGGTGGGTCTTGCCGTTGGAGATGTCGTAACTCAAGCGGTTCACGGCCACCACTTTCGACAGCTGAATGGCCTTGAGGGGAATGAACTCCACGTTGGCGTAGGTCGATGCCTGACCTCCCGACTTGGAGATTTTATTAGCATGACCCGTGGTGAAAATGCCGTTGGAGAGGACAAAGAAATTTCCCGAATCCACACCATAATGTGATGCGATGCGGCTCATAATGTCCTCCACGCGCGAAATCTCGGCGCCATTCTCCAGGAGGATGTGTCCTGCTTTGGAGGCCACCTCCAGTACTTCGGTAAAATCGGCCTGTTGTGTCATATAATCAATAGTTTAAAATCAATAGTGACATTGATGGAAATATAGTAAGTGTTCAAGAAAAATATAGACTTATGACAAATTAGTGGGCAAATTTCCGAAAAATTCTCAAAACCCCCAAACAATAGTGCACTTTAAAAAGTGGCATTTTGTGCTGATTCAAATATTCAAACGATTAAAG
>CALAVD010000472.1 GCA_937892085.1 uncultured Prevotellaceae bacterium | reverse complement strand
AGTAGTAATGAAAATCTCTCTATTGAGAAAGAAGCACAGCTTTTCATGAAGGGCTCTTATTCTAATGATGACTGGGCCACCAAGACGCCCTTGACCGCAACAGAGACGGGGTGGACGCTCACTAAGGAGCTTCCTGCAAACACCCAATTTGGCTTCGTTGACGAGTGGGAAAATTGGCATGGTGGCAATGGCTACTGGATATATCAAGATGAGCACACCTATAATAACGAAACAGTTGCCTCAGATATGGGCAAAGAGCTAACCTTAGGAAGTGATGGTAATTTTGTTATGGTAGATGCGGGCAATTATGTATTTACTGTGAACAGCGACCTTACCTCCCTTGTGGTTACTCTCGTCCCTGTGGCTCACAACATCACGGTAGCAAGCGATATTGAGAACGGCACAGTAACGGTGAGTCCCACAAGCGCTATCGCTGGCACTGAGATAACTCTTACCGTTACGCCTGACGAGGGTTATGTGCTTGACGAACTTGCTGTTAAGGCTGGCGAAACTGATGTTGTTGTTACTGACAACAAATTCATCATGCCCGATGCTGATGTGACTGTAACCGCAACCTTCAAGGAGAATAATATTGTTGAAGTGATGTTTGACTATAGAACTGGGGCTGAATTTGCACAAGAGAATGCTTCTGACATGGTAACTTCGGAAAAAAACAATATTTCCATAATCTTTGATAAAGCTGGAAATACTCAAAATGGTCCCAAATGGTATTCTTCTTCCAAAGGTAATGCACGTGTTTATGTAGATAATACGATTACCATAAATGGAGAAGATAGCTATATTGAAAAAGTTGAATTCAGCTTTGAAGGCAACTACTCCTTGAATAATCCAACTACAAGTGTTGGAACATATAGTAATGGTATTTGGACTTTAGGCAGTGATAAAGGCATACTAACTGTAGATAAGACAGCAAGAATAGCTTATATTATTGTTTATGTAGATAAGGAAAAGCAAGTGGTTTCTGCGCCAGTCATCTCGGGTGAAACACCATTTGTTGGTAGTACAGAGGTTTCTATTACTTGTGAGACTGAGGGTGCTTCTATCTATTATACTATCGATGGAACTGACCCAACTAATGAGTCAACGCAGTTTAGTGAGACGTTTACACTCACTGAAGGCGCAACTGTCAAGGCTATTGCCTATAGTGCTTCTGGAGTAGCTTCGGCAATCGCCAGCAAGACCTTTGTGAAAAAGCAGTCGGTGGCTACAATTGCCGAGTACAAAGAGCTTGCTTCTGGTATTGAATTTGTCTTCACTGGCAATGTGACGGTTACTTATGTTAATGGCACAAGTCTCTATGTAAAGGATGATACTGGTTCTGCTTTAATTTATGGAACCAGCTATAATTTCACTCAAGGCCAAGTGCTTGCTGCTGGTTGGTCGGCAACAACTAAGGATTATTATAGACTTAGAGAAGCTGTTTCTCCTTCAGAAGATCTTTCAGCAACTGAGCAGACAGTAGAAGTGGCTCCTGTTGAAAAAGAAATAAACGCTATTACTACCGCCAATGATAATGAGTATATTATTGTTAAGAATGTGAACATTACAAAAGCTGAGGATAAGAACTTCACTATTACCGATGACGATGAGAATACCATAGCTGGCCGCTCTAATTTCAGTAATGTAACTCACCCCACCGACTTTGATGTGAAATATAACATCACTTGTGTCGTGGCTGAATATAATGGCACGGTTCAGTTATATCCAACTCACTATGAGGTGGTAATTGAGCCTGTGGCTCTTGACGGGGTGGCGTTTACTGGTGAGCGTCATTGGGCTACTTGGTGTGGTGAGGAAGACTTGGCTTTGCCTGAGGGTGTTACTGCCTACGTGGTGACTGGTGTTACTGGCAATGCGGTTGCTGTGGAGCCTGTTGAGAATTACATTCCTGCCAACACTGGTGTGCTGCTCTATAGCGAGACTGCTGCTTCGAACCTGGTTGCCAACATCTATGAAGGTACTACAACCACGATTGACAACAACCTGCTTGCCGGTTGCCTTGAGGCGACTGTGGTGAATGAACCTGCTTATGTCCTTTACAACAACCAGTTCGTTCTGCTTCAGGAAGGCACAACAGTTGGCGCTCACCGTTGCTATTTGCCAGTTGGTGCCAACTCTACTCAGGCTGCGCCTCGCTTGATGATTGCTGTGGGCGGCACTGTTACCGGTGTTGAGGACTTGGTAATCGACGGCAATGGCAGTGTGATGTACTATGACCTTAGTGGCCGTTGCATTGGCACTTCGCTCAACGGCAAGCGCGGCATTTTCATCACCGGCGACGGCAAGAAAGTGGTTCGTTAATGCACAATTCGCAATTGGGCTAACGTCACGTTTATTAAAAGCATCCCGCATGAGGATGT
>CALAVD010000471.1 GCA_937892085.1 uncultured Prevotellaceae bacterium | reverse complement strand
TTGTCTATCTAAGTGCTGATTGATAGTGGACACTCTAGCATAACCATAGTTCATAACGCTTACCTCCGGTTATGCTATCAATCGCCTAAAAGAAAAAGACAATCAAGTAGATTTGTCTCAAAAGGTACACGTTTTGTACTGCCCATATTATCGCATTTAGGCGCATAAAAAACAATGAGTTATTGCATTTACCGAAAACCGTAGGTTTTTCAACTGCACGAGAAAGGAAATAACATGGAAGAAAAAGAATATATTGCGCTCGCCTCGGCCTCTATACGAAAGAAGAAGACGATCTTTATGTCCATCGGCATAGGGCTTTTTGCATTCGCTGCGTTGATGATACTCATTTTCATTCTCGCTCTTGTTGCTGGCAATGAAGAGACCAAGAGCCAAAGCGGAGGCATAGTAACAGCAATGATCGTATACGGAATTATGTTTGCTGTGCCGGGAGCAATCATGTTAATCATGATGAAAAAGCAATCGAAACGCCTTCTAGATGAAGCCAAACTTCTAGAGGAAGGAAAGGCTATATACGAGAAAAAGCAAGAGAAGATTGCTGCCAAAGAGGAGAAAGAAGCCGAGGAAGAGGCCAAGAGAGCCGCTCTCGAAGAAGCGAAAAAACCAGATTTCGAGGCCGACAAAACCTTCAAAGGTGCCAAATCCTATGTCTTTCTTAATGTTCCAAGCCGTCTTATTCAGTTTTCTCTGCCGAGCGGAGAAATCGTCAAGGCGAAAGATAAGAATGCCCTTTTAAGATTCCTTTTTGGTAACGGGGAAGAATTGCTTAAAAAGACCAAGGTGCTAAGTCTCGATGACCTCGATGGTGTTGAATTGCTCCATGATACAGAGCGCGTGACGACAACGAACCTCCATGGCGCTAGACTGCATGGCGACTACATCGGCTCCGGCAATGGGACAATGGAGCAGTCCACGACGACCTACCATTATTACGAGGTAGAATTCCGGTTCAAAGACATCGACCACCCCGTCGTTGACATCTTTTTCAACAACGACCGCGAAACGGCCAGCACTTTATATCAAGCTGTGTTAATGCTCACCGAAAAGAAATAGGCCTAAGTGAATAAAATTCGCATTTTCCGCTATTAATGATTTGAAACAATGTAGTGGTTTCGACTTTCAAAAAGGCATACAAAAACAAAGTTCCTAACGCAATTCGTGTTAGGGATTTTTGCGCGGCATGCATATGTATCGCCTCGCTTCATGCTCGTATTGCCACTAAAACCCCTATTACTTATTGATGAAGTTGGGGCACCGAATTCAAGAAGGCTTATAGTTTTTGTTTAACCGCAAATCTTATTTGTGGTTATGAGAAGGAAGCGGATGGCCTTTGGTTTTTTATAGGCAAAATGTCACCAATGTCACCAGTCATTAAGCGAGCTAAAAAAATAGTTTTAGCGGAGATTGAATTAAATAAAACGGTATCAAATAAAACAATTACTGTTGACAAAACGTACGCGCTAGTGTACATTGTAAGAGTGCATTAAAATGTACATCGGGAGGAATTATTATGCCTACTATCAATATTACCGAAGCCAGAAAAGACATCTTTAATTTAGCGGATCGCTCTAAAGAAGCTGCTGCCCCATTATTAGTCGTTAACTCAAGAGGTAGTAATTTTGTTGTTATTTCCGAAGAGGATTGGAACGATATTCAAGAAACTCTTAATTTAGCGTCTATCCCTGGTTATGGGGAAACAATCAATAAAGCGAGAAAAGAAGATTACTCCAAGAAGAAAGCCTATAAGGAGGACGAGGATTGGTGAAATATATTATCAAGTTCTCTTCCTACGCCGAAAAAGACAAAAAGAAGTTAAAACAATCTGGGCTAGAAGAAAAAGTTAGAAACCTTCTAAAAATAATATCTGAAAACCCATTTCAAAACCCACCTCCATACGAAAAACTTAGAGGCGACTACCAAGGATGTTTATCTAGAAGAATTAATATTCAACATCGCTTGGTGTACGAGGTTGATGAAAACAAAAAAGAAATTCATGTTTTGAGGATGTGGACGCATTACGAATAACTGATTTATTTAGATTTGGCAATTGCGCAAATGAAGGCGCTTGCCATTTTTATTTGCATCGATATTCTAGGGTGTTACATTAAAAAACGGCATAGTGGTTGCGTTTGTATCAAAGTTTAGTTCTAAATACAATCAAAGACAAACAGCCAATTCTAAGTATTTGGCTTTTTTAATGTTTTCGGTTTTAATCTCAAAGTGCTGAACGTTTTCGTTATAAATACTTTCATCGATTAAAGAAAAACCAAAATGTTCATATAATCCTCAATTCAATAGCGGTTTTATTCATCGTTCAACTCCACGCTTTAATAACAAATAACATATATCTCACAACAAATAACAAATAAAAATAACAAATAAAATTTCACAATGAAACGTTTTTTACCCTTTTTAATGGCTTTTTTGGCAGTACAAGCTATGCAGGCACAGTGGTGGGGATGGAATCCTAACTACCCTCCCGATGACGAGAATGTACAACTCACTCAAACCAACCTACCCATCGTGTGGATTGACGTGGATGGTGCCACCATCGACCGTGACGAGCGCATCACAGCACGCATGAAGATTATCCACAATGGCGACGGAAACCTCAACTATGCCGACACTATTGCGCATCCGGGACAGACGATTGACTACGAGGGCTATGTCGCCCTCAAGTATCGCGGCAACTCTTCATTCACCGCAAGCGACAAGAAGCCTTACTCGTTCCGTCCGCTAAACGCTCCTCTCGAGGACGGCGGCACTAAGGAGAAAGTGAAAATTTTAGGCATGGGCAAGGACAACAACTGGGCACTGCTCGCACCCTACAGCGACAAGAGCATGATGCGCGACCTGCTCACTTTTGAACTCTCAAGGCCATGGATGGACTTCTGCCCCACAGGAAAATACTGCGAACTTTACCTCGATGACATCTACTACGGCATCTACATCATGTGCGAACTGCCTACCAAGGGCAAGCGGCGCCTGAACCTTGACGACCCCGGAGAAGAAGGCGACGAACTAACTGGCGGCTACCTGCTTGAAGTGGACCGCACCGACGAACCCACTTACACGTCGAAGTACCACCCTATGAAGAAGAATGGGCAATGGATTAATAACCGCTATATCAACTACCAGTTCAAGGCACCAGAATATGAGGACTTGACCGATACACAATATAATTACATCACCGGTCAAATTGACTTGATGGAGGACGCCCTCAACTCAGCAAATTATACCAACCCCGAGACTGGCTACCGCAAGTATATGGACGTGATGTCGTTTGTAGATTTCCAGATTGCTCAAGAGCTCTCACACAATGTTGACGGATATCGCCTCAGCTCCAAGATTTTCAAGTGGCGCGACAGTGTTGACCCGCGTTTCAAGATGGTGCTTTGGGATTTCAACATCGCCTTTGGCAACAGCGACTATTACTACGGCTGGTACACCAACACTTGGGTGTATGAGAACAATGACATCCTCAACTCCAATGGCGACACACAACTCGTGCCATTCTGGTGGTATAAGCTCAACAAAGACCCTTATTATCAGGACCTGCTCAAACAGCGCTGGGCACAGTGCCGTCGTGCCAACATGCGTGAAGATCGCATCATTGCAACTATCGACTCGATGGCGACACAACTCACCGAGCAAGGCGCTATGGACCGCAACAGCCAAGCATGGCCACGATGGGGACAGTATGTGTGGCCCAACAAGTACATCGCACAGAACTTCGACGACGAGGTGAGCCACCTCAAAGACTGGATTCATGACCGCTTGGCATGGATGGACCAGCAGCTCGGCTTCGACCCAAGCGCAGTGATAATTGGCGACGTGAATGGCGATGGCGAAATAACTACCGTCGATATCACCTGCCTCTACAACTACCTGCTAAATGGCGACGAGACTTATCTCGACACCAGCGACGTGGATGGCGACGGCTACATTACCACAACCGATATAACTGTCATCTACAACATCATGCTCGGCAACTAACACATTATTACAGCGCGCGCGTGCAATAAAGGGCGGTTAGGTTGCGTTTATTTTATAGTTTTATAAGGGAACTATGAAGAAGATTTTTTACATTATATTCGCGGCTTTCATGCTGGCGACTGGAGCGCAGGTCACCTCGTGCAAGACTGCCAAGATGAAGGATGCCGACGAGAAATATGAGCGTGGCGAATATTTCGCCGCCGCCGAGACCTACCGCAAAATCTATAATAAGCTACGACGCAAGGAGGACCGATACCTGCGTGGTGAAGTGGCTTTTATGCTTGGTGAGTGTTATCGCCACTTGAACCAGAGCGCACGCGCCGCAGCAGCCTATCAGAACGCACAGCGTTACGAGTGGGAGGACAGTCTCATACCGTTCTATCTGGCTCAAGCGCAACAAATGGAAGGGCAATACACCCTTGCCGAGCGCAACTACAAGGCTTATCTCGACACCGCACCCCGCAACTGGCAGGCCCAGGAGGGCATACGCGGCTGCCAGATTGCGCCCAAAATGCGTGATGATGCGGCACGGTCGCGCTACATCGTGAAGCAAGCCCGCCTGTTTAACTCGCGCCGCGCCGACTTCTGCCCCATGTTCCTCGACGACAAGTGCGATGTCATCTATTTCACATCGTCGCGTGAGAAGGCGATGGGCACCACCAAGAGTGAGATTACCGGCGCAAAGAACTGCGACGTGTTCTTCTCCAAGAAGGACGACAAGGGCAAGTGGAGCAACCCCGAACCAGTAGAGGGAGACCTCAACACCGAGTTCGACGAGGGCATCACAGCTTTCACCCCCGACGGCCAGACGATGTTTTTTGCCAAAGCGCTACGCAAAACCGATGCGGGCACCAGCGTGGAGATTTACAAGGCCAGCCGTAGCGAGGCGAAATGGACGGGCGCGGCAAAGTTTGAGATTACCGCCGACACGCTCTCGGCTTACGACGACCCCGCTGTGAGCAAAGACGGCCGATGGCTCTACTTCTCGAGCGACATGCCGGGAGGCCAGGGTGGTAAAGACTTGTGGCGAGTGATGATTAGCGACGGGCACGGTACCCTTGAGAACTTAGGCGACCAAATCAACACCCCTGGCGATGAGCGTTTCCCCTATGTGCGCGACGACAGCACGCTCTACTTCTCGAGCAACGGTCACGCAGGACTCGGAGGCCTCGACTTGTTCAGGGCACGTCTGCAACCTTCGGGCAAGTGGTTCATCGAGAATATGGGGGCTCCTATGAACAGTAGCGCTGACGACTTTGGCATCACCTTCGAGGCAGAAGGCGAAAAAGGCTATTTCTCGAGCAACCGCAAGGACGCTCGTGGCTACGACCACATCTTCAGCTTCGAGAAACCCGACCTCAAGGTGTGGATTTCAGGATATGTGCTCGACAAGGACGAGGAGCCAGTGCCTAACGCCATCATCCGCATCGTGGGCAACGATGGCAGTAACCAGAAGGCGGTGGCAAAGCCCGACGGCACGTTCCGCTTCGACCTGCAACGAGGCGTCAGCTACGTGATGCTCGCCGGTGCCAATGGCTACCTCAACGGCCGCCAGCAGTTCACCAGCGACATCGAGGAGGAGGACGCCGAGTATAACGTCGATTTCATCCTTGCCGCAATGGACAAGCCGCAAGTCATCGAGAACATTTTCTACGACTACAACAAGGCGACGCTGCGTCCCGAGTCGAAGGCTGCCCTCGACTCGATGGTGCAGGTGCTCAACGATAACCCCTACATCACCATTGAGATGGGAGCGCACACCGACCGCGTGGGAGGCGACGATTACAACTTCAAGCTCAGTGACCGCCGCGCCAAGAGCGTGGTAGATTACCTCATTGCTGCCGGTATCGACAGCGCTCGACTACAGTCGCATGGATATGGCAGGTCGATGCCTAAAGTGGTAACCAAGCGCATCGCACGCCTCTATCCTCAGTTCAATGAGGGCGACACGCTGCACGAGGCGTATGTCATGGCACTCTCAAAAGAAGACCGTGCCGCTGCCGACCAAATCAACCGCCGCACCGAGTTCCAAGTACTCACCACTAACTACTACCGCACCTTCGACAGCGCACTTCAGCAGCCTGGTGAGGAAGATGACAACAAGGAAGGCGGGACTAAGAAAGACGGTAAGGACGTGCTCGACGGTGTAGATACCAAGAACATGTCGGCCGAGGAGATCGCCAAAATAAGGCAAGAGAAAGAGGCCGAAGCACAAATGATTGAGCAGAAGAAACGCGAGAAAGCCGCTGCCGAAGGCAAAGAGGCTGACCCCGAAGGCAAGTACGATGGCAATAACGGCAAGCCCAAGCCTAAACTTGATGGCGGCACATTGGGCGGAAGCTCAGGTTCTACCACTAATGGCGGCACAAGCACCGGTAGTGGCACAAGAGGCGGAACAGGCAGCGGAACAGGTAACGGCACCCGAACTGGTAGCGGCTCCAATTCCAGCAAAGACCCCAACGCAACACGAAAGAGAAACTGACGCTCGTTCACTAAAAAACATGAAGACTATTGGTATCATAAGCGACACACACTGCTATTGGGATGACCGATATGCCGAACATTTTGCCGACTGCGACGAAATTTGGCATGCTGGCGACATAGGCAACGAGACTCTGATCGACATGATTGCGGCGATTGGGCCACAAGTGCGTGCCGTCTATGGCAATGCCGACGGACAAGAGTTGCGACGGCGCTTCAACGAGACTGAAATTTTCACCACCGAGGGCGTGAAAGTGATGATGACACACATTGGCGGCTATCCTGGGCGCTATGCTCCTAACATAAAGTCACGGCTCGACCTCGTGCAGCCCAAAATCTTCGTGTGCGGCCACAGCCACATCCTAAAGGTGATCCCTGACCGCAGCCTCGGCGTGCTTACCATCAACCCTGGCGCAGCAGGACGACAAGGTTGGCAGAAGGTGCGCACACTCCTCCGCCTCACCCTCGATAGCGGCAACATCACCGGCTGCCAAATCATAGAACTTGCCGACGACCGCAACAACCCACAAGGCCGCATCGTGGAATAGTTTTAGTTTTCATTCTACTGAATTATATGAAGAAGCTTAATAATATTTTGATATTAACGGCGATGGTAGCCGCATTGTGCTCTTGCCATACTACCGAGAAGAACTATCGCGAGAGTTATGAGAAGACCATTGAGCTGAACCGCAGCGGTGAGCGCGGAGAGGAGTACCAGAATCAACTCGCCGAGCGCACTCACTACAACTATGTGGTTGACGGCGACAGCATTCGCATGAGAAATCTCTATTTCAACGTCACCGACGACGAGCCCGAGGTAGCGAAGACCTATGGCGTGGTGGTTGCAGAGTTTCAGCAAAAGTTCAACGCACTGAGTTGCCGCGACCGGCTGCGCAACCAGGAGCGTCTGCCTTCTTATGTGGTATATTCTAAATTAAAAGGCGAAGAGACCTACTTCGTCATTGCCAAAGGCTTTGACGACATATACGAGGCTGCCACCTTTGCCAAGAATCCCGAGAAATATATGAAAATGAAGGTGCTCGTGCCTATGGCTTGGGTGCTCGCAAAGGTCAACCCGAAAAAGGAGGTCAAGAAATGAAGCAGGTGAAGATTTGGCTTGAGGCAATGCGCCTGCGCACTCTGCCAGTGTCGATGAGCGGTGTGCTGATGGCGATAGGACTCACGGTGTGGCAAGGACTGTTCAGGTGGCAACCGGCTGCGTTGTGCCTCGTGTTTGCGCTACTGGCGCAGATTGCGTCAAACTTCGCCAACGAATATTACGACTACAAGAAAGGCACCGACAAGAAAGGGCGTGTAGGACCACGCCGTGGCGTCACCGAGGGCGACATCAAGCCCAACACCTTGCGCAACGTCACTTATTTGACTCTTGCTATAGCCTGTGCCGTGGGATGCTGCATGATACCCTACGGCGGATGGCAAATCATCCCCGTGGGAGTGCTCATTGCCGTCTTCGTGCTTGCCTACAGCGCTGGACCTTATCCCCTATCCTATCATGGTTTGGGAGAACTCACGGTGTTCATTTTCTATGGCATGGTACCAGTCATCGCCAGCTACTATGTGATTGCCGACCGCAGTTTCGACGCCTTAGCAGTACTCGCCTCAATGACCATAGGATTTATGGGAGTGAACGTGCTACTGGTGAATAACTACCGCGACATGGACGACGATAAGGAGGCAGGAAAGAACACCGCTGTAGTAATTTTCGGGCGCAAGTTAGCTTCAGTAGCCTACCTCTTCAACGGCTTCATGGCAATCGCCATGCTCTCACCACTCTGGGTGGTCATCTATTTAAGCGACAAGATGGTACTTCCCAAGTGGACATTTTGGGCTCCAGCAATCTACCTCGTGATACACGTGGCGATTTGGACAATGCTTAACCGCAACACAGGCGCCAAGCTCAATCCACTGCTTGGCCTCACCGCCCTCAACATGCTCCTCTTCACCATCATCATGCTCATGGCATTCGTAATCTAACGCACAAGCGCGCGTCAAGCACATTTTTCAAGAATAAAAATCAGGCACACAATTATCGGTGAATGAAATTGTGTGCCTGCTGTATTATCTATTTGCAATTGTGGCTATCGCTTTCGGTTTCTTACCGAGCGACCACCGCTTTGAGAGCTCTTGCTCTCTTTGGGCTTTTGAACTTTTTTCTTGGTGGTCTTTTTCTTGGTGCTGTTGTCGCTGCTGCTGCCGCGTTTGGTCTTCACGCTCTTAGTCTCTTTCTTCTCTTCTTGGGCAACAGCGGTCTCGCCTTCCTCAAGAGTTTCGCCGTTTTGCTCCGCTTCAAGGCGTCGTTTAGCCTCTACTTGCGCCTGGAGCTCTTGACGTGATGGCGCCCACAGGTTCTTGTCGAAGCGGTGCAGACGCTCCTCAATGGAGTCTTGAGCATGCTTCAGTGCTGCCGAGTCGGGATAGAGCTGGTACAGCGATTTGTTCTGCAGGTTCTTCACTTTGTAGATGTCGCCAGTGTACATATTCAGTTTGAAGAAGTCGTCAAGGTTGTACTTGGTGAGGTTGTTGTCGTCGTCGGTGAAAATGTACTGCTGGGCGATATATGGCCTGATGTCGTTGAGCTTAACCCAGAACATGGGATAAGGCACTGGCTCACCCCCATAGCCGTCTTCACGGTGGAGCACTGGGCAGAGGGCGTCAACACGTGAGCGCATAGCGTTAGTGCGAGTGTCAAACTCCCATTTCTCAATGATGTAGTAGCTTAAAATTTCGTTGCCAGGGATATCAGCATCCTCTACGGCATATTTTGGATTCTTCTCGGTACTACCTTTTGCCTCGCTATAAAGCACGTGGAAACGGTCGAAGGTCTCCGACACCTTCACTTTATAATCGTCGGTGAACATCTCGCGGTCGCCAAGATACTCATAGGCCGAGATTTGGTTGTTAGCAAGCAGACGCATGATGATGAAGAACAAGCTCTGACCATCCTCGTTGGGTTCCTCAGGATAATAGAGTGCAGCATTCTTTCCCTTAGTGAGATCAAGAATGCGATACACCACTTTAGTCCATTGCAGGTCGGCCTCGCTGGGTTCCCTCTGCTCATAGAAAGCTTGCTGGCGTCCCGTCACTTGCACACCATTGTCATCTTTCTTGTCGCGACGGTCGTCACCGCTTCTTTTCACAACTTGAGCTGTGGCGCTGCCCGATGCGAGAGCTACAATTAATACCAATGCAAATAATTTTAGATATTTCATTATTTTGAGTTTTTAGTTCAAAAACTGAGTTATTCCATATTATATTCACGCTCAATGGCGATGCTTAATTCACTGTAACATCCATTGCCGGCAACTCGCGAGTTACACCGTCGGGGCCTATCGCCTTGATGCGGGTGATGAAGAAGCGAGTGCCTCGTTTCATGCGACGGAAGCTATTCTTCTGACGCTCAGAGAATGCGCTGCCCATCGACACCTCAGGAATTGCTTCTCCCATAGAGCCGTAGGTAACAGTCTCGAAGCTCACTACGGTAAACTCAATGTCGAGCAAGCCGTCATCGATAGCTGCATGTAATTGGTTTACTCCTAACAGAGTCCCCTTAGCTATAGGTTGTCGCCCGCCCTTGAAGCGTGTGTCACCTCCCAAGCTGATATAAGCTGTTGGGTCAGGCAGTTTGCGAGCCTTGAAGGTGGTAGTGCCCACATTGGTCCTCACGCCGTCGATTTCAACCGACACCGAAATCTCGCAATTCACGCCCACTTGCGAGGGACGTGCCAACCATCCGTCGCCACTCTTCACGAGTGAGCCGTTGGTCATCGTCGCACTCACCGTGCCGTTGCCAATTCCTGGCACAGAGATAGATACCGGGTTGTCGATACCGGCATAGAACACGTTCATCATTGTGGCGCTCACTGTGGCGATGGGGTCGATGACGGTGTAGCTCGACTTGAAATCGCGCTTTATAAGCTGTCCGTCTTGTCCCACCACTTCGATATAACCCGAGTAGTCGAAGGTTCCCGACTGGCTGGCGGTGACTTCATAGAGTCCCTTGTTATTGCTCAGTCGCGAGCCATTAACATAAACCACCGGGCGCTGTGTAGAGTCGATTGCCGCAAGCACAATCTGCGACTGATACTTCGAGCCACGCATCACCACCCTCGATTGAGGAATGACAAACGCATCCACCCAGTTAACCTTCAGGTCGCTGAGGTCTTCCACATTAGTGAGTTTAAGCAGGTGATTGAGTACCTCACCCTCGGCATAGCGCACGTCGTTCTGCAACTTGCTGAGCAACGAGATGGCTGCCACGGTGGGCATGTTCTCAAACATCGACTCCTCCCAAGTTTTCTTGTTACTGATATCGGCATTCACCTTGAAGGGCTCGGTAGAGAGTGCCTGCTCAATGTTGCGCAACTTATCGGGGTCGTCAACAAATTTTGAGACGAAACTCTTGAAACGGTTGATGCGCATTCGCAGCTCGGTGCCTCGCTTGCTGTCTGACGAAAGCATCACAATGGTGGCTGCATCAAGGTTGTCGCGGTTTTTGATATGGTCCACATCAGCTGCTGGACCGTCGGCCTCTTTCACAATCATCAATTTTAGTTCGTCGATGTAGTTGAAAAGGCTGTCGGTGACATTTCTCACCTCATTACCCGAGTTGAGCAGTGGCAGACCGTGTTCTTGGTCTTCATTATAAAAAGCCTGGAGTTGAGCCATCATCTGCATGTTGCGCGCTGTGATGGTGCGGTTAGAGCGCTTCAAGCCTTCTTCCACTTGGCTGAAGCCGTTGAGCACATCGTTCGACACATTGAGCGCAAGCATGGCCGTCAAGACGATATACATGAGGTTTATCATCTTTTGGCGTGGCGACATTTTCGCCAGTGACTGATTTTTTCCAGTAGCCATTTGCTAAAAACTATTTTATTCTACATTATTGTTAGCCATCATGTCGTTGTCGCCGGGTTGAGGCATGTTTACGGGCGGCATGGTGGGCATAGCACCAGGCATGGGCTGGTACATGTTCACTGTCATGGCGTTGATCATCTTCTCATAAACCGAGTTAAGCTGCTTCATGTAGTGTGCCATCTTCTCGGTCTCGTCGCAATAGCGTGCGCTCTCGGCTGCCGACTTCTCATACATGTCGCGAATGTCCTTCAAGCCGCTATTCACGCGGTCGATGCTGTCGAGCTGTGACGAGATACTCTTGAGTTGAATCTCATAGATGGTGTTCAAACCAGTGACATTGCGGTTCAGAGCTTCCATCTGCTCCACATAGCCGGTGGTGTTCTCCGAGATATTCTGGCTGTTGCTTGTGATAGCCTCGTAGCTGCCAAGCAGTTGCTGCTGCACCTCATTGAGAGCGGTAGTGGTCTCGCCCAGGCGCTGCATCTGCTCGCTGATGGTGGCCATCTGGCTCAGGTATTGCTGAGTAGCCTCGGTGAGTTCAGCCATCTTCGAGAGCTGGTCGCTGGCGGCGTTCATGCGTGCGATGCTCTCGCTCAGCGACTGTGTCTCCTCGTCGGTGAGCTGCAAGCCTTGTGGCAGTCCCATCACGGCTTTAACATCTTCCTGAGTCATAGTAGCTATCGCCTCGGCAACTTCGGGACTCGCCACCACTGCTGGCGCGCCGTCGCTTGGCAACTCGCTGATGTGAATTGCTGTTCCTGGCTGATGCTGCACTTGCGATGGTGCCGCAATGGCAATCTCTCCACCCTCGGCGCCGCTGATGTCACCAGTGATGGTCACGTTGCCACCAGGTCCCCCGGCGAAGTCGGGCTTATCTTCGGGGTCACCACTATCAAGAATTGGGAACACATCTTCCCAGTGATATTCTTTCTCGGGACGCTCAAATGCGGTGATGATAAACATGAGGACCTCGGTACCCATACCTATCGTCAATAGCAAGTTACCCATAGGGAGGTGCAAGATTTTGAACAACGCACCCCAAATAACGATTGCCGCACCGATACTATAAGCGAAGTTGAAAAAGCGCTGGGTCACCATCTGCCTTTTCCTCTTGCGCTGTAATTTTGAATTGTTATTGTCAGTAGCCATATATAATTTGCTATGTGTTATGAGTTATTGTCGTTGAGTTTTAGTCGCAGCAGTTGTTTTTACGTTTCGACTTAACAAATCCCACCTTGGTCCTCACGCAGCGGAAGCCAATGTAAGAGCGTTGCTCATTCTGGTATTCCCACATGCGAATGTCACTGCGGATGTTGTGAGCCACATCTTTCCACGAGCCGCCACGCACAATCTTGCGCGACATCTTGTAGGGGTCTTCCTTTGCCACGTTGTAGCGATACTCAGGGTTCAGGTCGTTGGTCATGCGGTCAATACTCTCGGTGTAGCTCGTAGAGGTCCACTCGCTCACGTTACCTGCCATGTCAAAGAGTCCGTTGTCGTTGGGCTCGTAGGTCCCCACAGGTGAGGTGATAATACTTCCGTCTCGCACATAGTTGCCTTCGTTGGGCTTGAAGTTGGCATAGAAGCACCCTTCGTCCTCGGTGAGCGGTATGTTGCCGTCCCACGGATAGATGTTCTCGTTCTTGCCGGCACGAGCCGCAAACTCCCACTCGGCCTCGGTGGGCAGACGGAAGGGCTCGATATAGACGCCATCTTTGCCTAACGACTTCTTCAAGAACTCGGTGCGCCAGTGGCAGAAGGCATTGGCCTGCTCCCAACTCACGCCCACCACAGGGTGGCTGTTGAAGTTGCCATTGGCGAAATACATGCGCACGTAAGGCTCGTTGTAGCTGTTCTCAAAGTCGTTGATCCAGCATGTTGTATCGGGGAAGATATTTACAATATAGGTATTCACGAAGTCATACTCGCTCTGCAACGGACGAGTGATAGTTTGGCGGATGATGCGGCCATCGTCATCGACAAAGGCGGTGTCCTTGCTGATGGTGGGGTTAGTGGTGGGCACGGCGTGGTCGGTGTTGTAGTCACGGGTAGTGGGGTCAAAGCGGTTGCGGCGCTTGGCGGCCTCAGTGAGATTATACACCTCATAGCGGTAGTTCATCTGACGGGGGTCAAGCTCTTTCTGACCTGTGATGGGATTGATGCGATAAACGCTCTCAATTGCACGTTCCTCATCCTCGCTGGGGTTCTTCCAGGGGATATTGCGGCTCCAGTTGAGGTGAGGCTTGATGGGATTACCATCTTTGTCCTCCTCAATCTTAAACTCCTCGTTGCCACCGAATGCCGGGTCGGCAAGACGCTCACGGATGATAGAGTCGCGCACCCAATACACAAATTGTTTATACTTGCTATTGGTAACCTCGTTCTCGTCCATCCAGAAGGCATCAACACTCACGCCTCGTGCTGTGGAGTCGATACCCCACAACGAGTCGCGCATCGCGGGGCCCTCTTTCATTGAGCCACAGTCGATGAGCACCATGCCATAAGGAGTTGGTTCATTAAAAGTGACTGCCCCCACACCGGTGACTTCACCTCCTCCACTGTTGATAGACTTGCGAACTCCGCTGCAAGAAGCCAGCACTACTATCGTAAAGAAAAAAATCAATAACTTTTTCATTATACTTTATAGAATATGTTATCTAAAAATATGTTGTCAATTATATTGCCCCAATAGCGGCATCACATGATGCGGATGCTCTTGTGCTTGTTTTTGTTCACCTCGCCCATGTTGAGCTTCACGTTATAGTTCAAGAACAGCTCATGGCTGCCGTGCGTGGCTTTGTTCATCGCCGAGATGGGGAAGTCGTAGGCATAACCCACAAAGAAATTCTTCAACTCCACTCCAATCATAGCACTCACGGCATCTTTGTGCCTATAGGCGACACCTGCCGAGACAAACTTGTTGTAGCGGAACCGCGCAGTAGCCTCATATTGCCAGAACTTAGTGTCGGTCTTCACCAATACTGAGGGCTGTATTTCAATTAACGTATTTTTAATAGGAATATTGCTACCAGCCATTAAATAAAAGTTGCGGCCAGTTTCAAACTGGTATAAATCTTCCTCATTCTCGCCAGCCTTCATGTTGATGGTTGGAGCGGTGAGGTGTGTGCCCGACAGGGCTACCCAGAACCACTTGTGGGTGAAGGTCACGCCAGCCGCCACATCGAGGGCCTTGCCGTTGACCACGCCTTTAGGGATAGCGTCGTCGGCACTGGTGTGATAATTATCATTCTCGGGTACCCTGATACTATCTCCCCTGAACGACTGGTTGAGCAGTCCCACCTGAGCACCCACGCTAAGCGTTCCGCCAAGCATTTTTTTCTTCCATGCGATTTGAGCGGCAACGGTCTGCGTGCTGAAAAGTCCCACATTCTCCTGTTGAAGCATCACGCCAGTGCCCCAGCGCTTGCCGAGGAACTTGAACGGCATATCGGCCATCGCCAAGAAATCCATTGGGGCGTGCTTCACGCCTATCCATTGCAGTTTGCTGCCTGCAGTGATATGGATGAAATCGACATTGCCAATGGAGCTGGGGTTATAATACGACGGCAGCGCCCAGTACTGGGTGAGCTGCGCATCGATTTGCGCCACTGCCTGAAAGCCATTAGCGGCAAGCAACAGCGATGCTGAAAAAAGCAATGTCTTAATATATCGTCGCATAAACTTTTTTATTCAAAATAAAACGTCACAACCACCATGTTGTTTTTCACTTTGCTCACGCTTTTGGTGAACACCTCCATTGCCGGGTTGTCCTGCAAGTCGGGACGGTTGGTCTCAAGCAGGTTCATCAGTCCGAAGCAGAACTTCACCTCGGGACACAGCTTGAAGAAGGGAAGGTAGATATCGCAGCCCATGCCCACCGTGAGCATCACGTCGAAGTCCTTGAGCCGCAACTGCTCGGGGCGCTCCTTACTCAAGTCATAAACGCCTGTCACACCACCAGTAACATAAGGGCGGATGTTGTGATAACGCTTCGACGACACTTTCAGGTCGAGCGGCACCACGATATAAGTGGCTTTCACGTTCTGGCTCTGTTTCTTAATTGTGGGTTCCAAGGCATCGTCGGGGGCTGTGGCGTTGAAATATTTCACCACCTTGTTGCCAAAGTACATACCTGGCGACAGCCTCAGGTTGAAATGCTCTCCCAGACGTAAGTCGGCGAGCACATTCACACTAAACCCTGGCGAATGGTTGGGAATGTCGGCAAACCACGACTGGCCATCATCGCTAATGTAGCCGTTGTTGGTAATCAGCAGGTCCTGAAAATTAGCGCCCACCGAGAAACCATAATGAATGCGCTTCAAGTCGGCATACTGGCGGTTCAAGATTTTGTCATTATCCTGAGCCACAGCAGCTATAGCCGTAAAAATCAGAGCAATAAACGAAATATGTCGTGCATTAAAAAACTTCATTTCGGTAAAAACTTATATTAATAACGCATTTTTAAGGCTGTTATTGCACATTTTGACGTTATTCCTTTTTGCTTTTGGGCAATCAACATATCGCATACTACGCATTATGTGAGACTTACGCTCGCAATACCTAACACCAAAGATGCCCTTAACGACAAGAATTATGCATTAGCTTATGCACTGCCCATGCCGTGAGGATGAGCAGTGGCAGCGTGCAGGCAAAGCTGTAATCGTAGATGAGCACTCCAAAGTGACCAAAAAGCGGAGCCACAAGGTAGCAAAATGCGTTGTTGACAAACTTCTGCAACAGATACACCTCAAAACTGATACCTCCGAGCCACAACAGCGGCTTGAGGCACAGCAACTTGCCCACCACGCCTTCATGACCGTTGAGGATGGTACTCATCACTATGAGCATCGACACTGGCAGCCACCACAGAGCGGAGCCCTCAAGCTGCAAGGCAACAGTACTGCCGCCGGCGTGAAGAGCGACAAAGACCGCAAGCACTGCCAGAGGCACCAGTTCATTGACGGTGGCGCGAAGGACAGAAATCGAACTGGGCATGACTCGCTCTCGCAGTGACCGACCAAGCATCATTCCCAAGGAATAATCGACCAAGCGAATGGCAGGACACACATAGAGATAACTGTGCCACTGGTCACTGGCAGATAGGAGAACAGCAGCCACTGCCACACAAGCAGCAAGCACAACAGCCCATGCCTCCTTCATGCTCACACGATTGAAGAACTTGAGTAGCAATGGGGTGACAATGACGCAAAACATGAGTGAACTCAAGAACCACGAGTGGATGCTGTAGTTATAGAAAACGTCAGCTTTTGGCACCCACGACTGCAGCAGCAACACATGCAGCGGCAGGTCCCACCCGTAATGGAACCTGTGCATCATGGCGAGGTCGAGCACTATCATCGCCGCAAGCACCAGCCAGTGTAAGGGGAAGATACGCTTCATGCGACGCCAGTAGAATGATTTCCAAGAATCTATGTTGCTGTGCTTATAAGATACCAGGAAACCACTGAGCATGAAAAAAAATGTCACACCAGCGTATGTCATCTGGTCAAACTCATGCATTGCAAAGTGGTAACACACTATGCAAATGGCAAATATGCCACGCCAGGATGTGAGGGTTTTAATCATAAATATGTGGAAGGTGGAAGGTGGAAGGTGGAAGGTGGAACGTGGAAGATCG
>CALAVD010000470.1 GCA_937892085.1 uncultured Prevotellaceae bacterium | reverse complement strand
CCACTTTCCGTCAAGCTGCACAAAGTTCCATGCGTGATCCGCGCTGCCGTTAATGCCTGTGGTCCTGTAACAGGGGATACCTATCATTCCCAGAAGCAGAGCGCAGGCCTTGGCCTTGCCGTCGCACACCGCGCAGTGATCCAGGAATACCCCCTCAAGGTAGTAGGCGTGCTCCTTTACAAGGTAGGTGTCCTGAGAGTAGGCCGTCGCCTTGTCATAGCGCACATTCGTGGTGAGCCAGTCATATATCGCCTTGACATTCTCAAAGTCGCTCTGCCGTGAGTTTAACCGCCAGACACGCGACGGGCGCAACATGAAACGATACTCCGAATTGCTTGGCGAAGCCATCAATTCCATTATCAACGTCAAGCAGGAAAGCGACATCGACAGTTTCCTGGGCGGCGTGCAAGGCTCGCTATTCGCCGACCCCATCACCGGGCTTGACGATTTCGAACTGATTTGTTTCCTCATAATCAAATAGTTTGTCACTACAATACATAATGATATGCAAGAAAAACCTCAAATAATTAAAAGCGGCAATGTTTCAATCGATGTCAACTATAGGGCATGGTTGCAATCGCTCAAGACACGTCTCCAACAGTCTCAAATTAAGGCCGCCGTTAGAGTCAACTCGGCAATGCTTGAGTTCTATTGGGAACTTGGCAGAGACATTGTTGCCATGAAACCCGAACAACTTTGGGGTAAAGGCATCATCAATCAGCTTAGCCTTGACCTAAAGGAACTGTTCCCCGACCAAAAGGGGTTTTCTACGACCAATATTTGGTACATTAAAAAGTGGTTCTTATTCTATGCCAATGATTTAGAAAAACTCCACCAACTTGGTGGAGAATTTCAAAACGGTCACCAAGTTGGTGACGGATTTTCCATGCCTCCGCAATTCGCCTATGTTCCATGGCGGCATCATGTGGAAATCATCACAAAATGTGCGTCAGTTGAAGAAGCGATATTCTATATCGGGAAAGTAATAGAGGGTAATTGGAGCAGACGGCAACTTGAAGACAATATCGCGTCCTCGCTTTTTTCAAAGCAAGGTAAAGCCATAACTAACTTTCGCGACCGTTTACCTGCCGAGCAGGGTAAATTGGCGCAAGAAATTCTAAAGGATCCTTACGGTCTTGATTTCTTGACCATGAAAAAAGGTTATGACGAGCGACAGCTTGAAGATGCCCTCGTAAGGAATATAACCCGTTTCTTGCTCGAACTTGGCACCGGGTTCTCCTTTATCGGACGACAAATAGAGTTGCGTATGCCAAACGGCAAGTCTTTCTTCCCCGATATGCTGTTTTACCATTTCCGGTTGAAATGCTTTGTCGTGGTTGAACTGAAAGTGGTTGACTTCATACCCGAATTTGCCGGCAAGCTGAATTTCTATGTGACTGCCGTTGATAAACTGTTGAAGGCTGATGATGACAACCAAACCATAGGACTGCTTATCTGCAAGTCGAAAGACAAAACTCTTGTGGAATGGTCATTTCAAGATGTGAACAAACCCCTCGGTGTGGCATCATACGAACTGCAAAATGTTATCGACAGTACAATAGATGAAAATTTGCCGTCGATTGAGCAAATTGAGAGTGCCGTAAACGGCGAAGAAAACTCACAATGACAGCGGGACTTTCCGCGAAAACAGAGAGACCAATGAGTTTTGGACTGCCACATACAGCCGAGGTCAACAAGGCGTTGCCCAAGAAAGCCATCTTTGCGAAGTTTGGCTTAAAAGCGGCGCAACGCGACCGATTTGACGATGACATCAGCCGACTGGTGATTTCGCACGAAATCACTACGCGCTCTGTCCCCGCACTGGCAACGGTTGACATTCAGGCTATCTACGTGGTCTCGGTCTTGCTCAAACGCCGTGACTTTGACCACCGCAACATCGAACTGCTCACCAAACTCATACCGCAGAAAATGGTCATCGCACTTTTGCTCGACGAGCAGGTGCAGTTCGCCATTTTCCACGAGCGGCTTTTCTTCTCTCAGTGGCATCCTGCCGACGAAGCGAGTTTACCGCTCACCGGCTTGTCGCTTGATGATGTGTGGCAGTCAATGGTCACCACCATTGGCGACATCACCGTGAAGGACGGCAACACGCTCACCGAGCAAATCACGCTCGATGAGCAGCAAGAAAAACTGCAAAAGCAGTTAGAAGCATTGAAAAAACGACTGAATAAAGAGAAACAATTTAATAT
>CALAVD010000469.1 GCA_937892085.1 uncultured Prevotellaceae bacterium | reverse complement strand
GAGCGATTTGCACAAGAAGAAGACGGTGTTGCTAAGTTCAGCGAGGTTGAGAACATTGAGGCAAACGTGCCTTACATCATCGCTATCAACAAGGCAGCTAATCTCACTGGCACAACCATCACTTGGAGCACTACAAACGTGCTACTAAAACCTGAACCCATCGCCTACACCAGCGGCAAGAAGTACCTGATGGCTGGAACCTTTGTCAACCAGTCGCTTGAAGGTATCTATGCCGTGAATACAGCTGGTGCTCTCGCAAAGTGGGAAAGTGACAACCAAGCGGTAGCACCATTCCGTGCCTATTTCAAGGAGATTGAAACTCTTGACAGTCATGCCAACATTCCTCTGCCAGGCGAGGCGCAAGCTAATGATGTGGAAGATGTCACACTTGCTACACTTGTTGGGAGTGGTGTGATTGGCAACGACTATCACATCACCAACACTCTCACCGTGGGATATGTATCTAATGACGGCTTGGCTCTCTACGCTAAGGACGACAACGAGTTTGCTCTACGCAACAACGTGCCTTACGTGCCCACCACAGAGCAAATCAGCAGCTATCATGTCTTTGACGATGTGAGCAAATTTGACCAGAGCAACTGGATTGCCATCAACTTGCCTGAGGCAGTTGACGACCCCGATTTTTACATGGGCAAAACTATAACTGGCGTTGAAGGAACTCTAAACGACCTTTTAAACCCCGAGATGACAGTAACTCAAATGCCAACTTTCGGTCAACACAGCTCATTCACTCCCAACACGATGTGCATCGCCAACTTCGCCGACGAGAACACCTACTTCTGTGTGCCTCCCAAGCCAAACGAATATGTCAAGATACACTGGGCAATATATCAAAACGGCAAGTTCTACATGCCCAAGAGCGAGAACGGAGTGAACACCGAGCGCCTCAATGGTGTAGTGAACATTGACAATTCAATTTGTGGCAACTATGAGTTCACTAACAATATGGCCTACGAGTTTACCGCTATGGTCAAGGCATTGAAGCCCAGAACATCAACAGCGATGATGGCACCAGCACTCGTCAATGTGCAGCCTGGAGAACCAAGCAGCTACTACGAGGTGGCACCAATCTTGATTAAGGATGTGCCAACCGCCATCAGCACCATCAGCAACGAGCCTAATGCCGACGGTATCTACTACAATCTCATGGGACAACCCGTCACCAACCCCACCCCAGGTATCTACATCCGTGACGGCCGCAAAGTCATCATCAAGTAACCCTTGAGAACACATTAAAAGACGCGAAGACGAGAGGCTCTGGGCTTCTCGTCTTCACATTGCTCGGGCATCATTGGTGTCATAGTATTGAGAGAGTAAGGCTCGCAAAAAACAACCTTAATCACAAAAAAGACTTCCATTGTTTGGAAGTCTTTTTGATGCAGGGTGGAATATGGGGTTCGAACCCACGACCTTCGGAACCACAATCCGACGCTCTAACCAGCTGAGCTAATTCCACCATGTTTTTTTAGATAAATGCTCATGCGCAAAATAACTTGAGCAGGAGCTCAGTTCTTTTCTCGCTTAATAGCATTTTTCAATTGCGACTGCAAAGGTAAGCTTAATTTTTGAGTTGTGCAACACTTTTCCCAAACTTTTTTTGGGGTCTCTGTTTTTTTCGATGCTGCTAAAGTTAAGAATCAGAACTTAGATTCCTGATTTACACGCTTTCCCATGCAATACACATCGTGTAACTTGATTTCTTTGTCGAGGATAAGAATATCGGCATCCTTGCCTCGCTGGAGCGATCCCTTGCGGTCATACACACCCATAATCCTTGCTGGCGTCTCGGCAACCATGCGGCAAGCATCCTGCAGGGGAATTTCGGCAAGATGAACGGCAGTGGCGATAAGGCGGTCCATCGTGGCGATACTACCGGCAAGAGCCGAGCGGTCGGCGAGTTTGCACACTCCGTCTTCAATGATTACACGTGGGTCAAACGCCTTGTTGCTATCGCTGGCTGCCACGGCAAGGGCATCAGTCACCATCGCGGTGCGCTCCACACCCTTCATGTGATACACAAGTTTGAGCAACGTGGGTGGCACATGGATGCCGTCGGCAATCATCTCCACTGTCATGTTCTCCATCAGATAGACCGCCTCAACGGTGCCTGCATGCTTGAACTCACGCACATTGTGGAAACCAGGCATTCCGTTATAGAAATGTGTGGCGTGAGTGTAACCGGCATCATAGGCATCTTTCACGCTGTCATACTCAGCAGCGGTGTGTGCGATTGATGGCAACACGTCTTTGTCGGTTAAATATCTGCCCATCTCTATCACACCCGGCAACTCGGGTGCCGAGTCCCACCGCTTGATGCAGTTGAAGTCTTCTACCACGTGCTCATATTCGTTGGGGTCTGGAAGACGAATGAGTTCGGGCATCTGTGCACCAGCTTTAAGAGGGTTGAAATAAGGTCCCTCAAGATGAAGACCAAGCACGCCACTATAGGGATCCTCAATAAGGTTGTCACACGTTTGAGCGGCGGCCTCTATCATCTGCAATGAAGCCGACGACAACGTGGGGAAAATCGCAGTAGTGCCATGCTTGCGATGAGCCATCACCGCTGTGCGGAACGCCTCCTCGGTACCTTCCATGAAGTCGCATCCGCCACCGCCATGACAGTGAAGCTCAATGCCGCCTGGCACCACAAACATGCCCAGAGCATTTATCGCAGTCTCAGCGCGTGGCTCAATGTGGCTGTTCTTTCTGATCTCAACTATGCGCGAGTCCTCGAAGAGCAGCGAGCCACCATTAATCCACCCCGACGGGGTAAGAATTTGACCATTATAAATCTGGGTTAACATGTTTTCCTATTGAATGCTTTTTCAGTTACAAAGGTAATACTATTTTTTCAATAAAAACTCAAAAAATAGAAAATAATCCATAACGAATGTAAAAAACTGAATACTCAGCACAAATTCATGTCAAATCCCACCCAAAACCCGCATTTGGCTCAAAATCCCCATTTTTCATTTATTATGCCAATTTGGGTATTAAATAACTATAAAAAGATGATGTGGCAATTTATATTTGGAAAGTATTTTGTAACTTTGCAGATTGAGACACGAGTGAAGATGGGTGTTAATGCCTTGTGAGCTTGTTTGCTTGTTCGCTCGTCAGCTCGATTACTAAAGAAATAATGGCTCAAGAATTAGAAATACAAGATAACAAACAGCATCAGGGCACCGATTTCGGGAAATATGACAAACTGGTGACGCTCACCCCTCGTGAGCACATCAGGCTGCGTCCAGGAATGTACATTGGCAAACTGGGCGACGGCAGTCAGAGCGACGACGGCATCTATGTGCTCATGAAAGAGGTGCTTGACAACTCCATCGATGAGTTTAACACTGGCTACGCCAAGCCTCGCATCGACATCACAGTGGCCGATGGCAAGGTATCCATCCGCGACTATGGGCGTGGCATTCCCCTCGACCAAGTGAAAGACGCATCGAGCAAGATGAACACAGGCGCCAAGTACGACACCAAGAACTACAAGCGTTCCGTGGGTCTTAACGGTGTGGGTATCAAGGCGGTTAATGCGCTATCAACGAGCTTCTTCATTCGCTCAGTGCGCGACGGGCAATGCTCGGCAGTGACTTACAGGGAAGGCCTTGTGGAGAACGAGACAGGCATCATCGACGCCCAGCCCGACGACGAGAACGGCACCATCGTGGAATTTGTCCCCGACAACACTATCTTCAAAAACTACGAGTACCGCGACGACATCATAGAGGTGATGATTAAGAACTACTCGTTCCTCAACACTGGTCTGTCGCTCTACTACAATGGCAAGCGATATCACTCGCGCAACGGCCTGAGCGACCTGGTCAAGGAGAACATGACCAGCGAGCCGCTTTATCCGCTTATGCACTTCCGCAACAACGACATCGGCGGCATCCAGCTGGCACACACTGCATCGGCAGAAAGGCGCAACTCGGTGGCACTCATGAATGGCGCTCAGGCCACGATCAATATGGGTACTGTTCCTAGCTGCATCTACACAGACCCTGAGATCGCAGTAGTAGGAATGACAGCAGATGAGGCAAAAGAAGCCGGCATCGAAGTCATCACAAAGAAGTATCCGATGTCCGCAAACGGAAAGACTCTCATCGCCGGGCTCGACAGAGGCTTCATAAAGCTGGTAGCAAGGGCGGACGATCATGTGATAATCGGTGCGCAACTGCTCTGC
>CALAVD010000468.1 GCA_937892085.1 uncultured Prevotellaceae bacterium | reverse complement strand
GACGTGTGCTCTTCCGATCTAAGGGCGAAGTGGCATGGGTGATAGGTGCCGAGGAGGTCATCTTTATCGGCCGACTGATGAAAGAGGGCAAGGTCGACCTGACCCGCACCATTGCCGTAGCCGGTGCTGAGGTGAAGGAGCCGTGCTACTACCGCACCCTGATTGGCGCACCTCTCAGCGCACTGCTCGCCGGCAACCTCAACCGCCAGGAGCATATACGCATCATCAACGGCAATCCGCTGGTGAAGAACAACATGAGCCTTCGTCTGCTCAGCGACATCAATGGCCAGATTGAGACCTACACCCTGCGAGCCGACGACTATGACAAGATGAACGAGGACATGACGGAGATACCCTACGGCTTTGCCGACGACTGGGACATTTACTACGATGAGAACTACGCCGACTACCAGATCTACCTCAACTCGGGCGATGCTGCCTCTTGGAGCCGCTTCGGCATGCAGACCGTCTATGAGGTGCACGGCAACGTGCGCGAGAGTCAGGTGTGCTGGTACGACGCCACAGCCGTCAGCACCGTGCCGGGCGCAGAGTTGAACGGACTGAAGGTGGCTACTTATTATAATAGTGAGGCAGACGCTATGATGCCCGCCGGCACGACTATCTACACCGCTACCTTCACTACCGACCATCATGGGTTGGAACTGCACGCCGTTGACGGCAGCACTATTCCTGCCGGCAATGCCGTAGTGCTGCTCACACCTAACGACGTCATCTATAACGTCACTACCATCGAGGCGGCCGACGAAGTGACGCTCAACGCCGAGAGTCCGCTCATAGGCACCGACTATGCTTGGAGCAGCTACTACGACACCATCTGGATGCTGGGCGCCAAGGATGGCACCACGGGCTTTTTCGAGCGAGAGTATCCCTACATCGGTCCACATACGGCTTTCATCTCGGCTTACGACGTAACCTCTGCCGACGCACTCACCCTACAGTTGGCTGACAATAATGAGACGGGTATAGCCCGTGTCATTTCTCCAGTCCAACCTGCTCCTACTTATAACCTGTCTGGCCAGCGAGTCACTCCGGAGTTCAAAGGTCTGGTAATCGAAAACGGAAAAAAGACAATTCGTAAATAACTGGAAAAACCGACGCACGTTGACCCAGTGCGCCAGTGTTCAATTGCCCCTTGATAATTTTTGATATTTGACCCGTTTGCAACTATGGTGGTGGCAACCTGAGTGGCTGGGCATCTACCTCGTTCACTACACTCATGTGTGATGATAACGATAAGGGTGAAGTTTCTTATGTTCTGCGCGACACCTACGGCGATGGCAACAACTGGACTCAGTTCAACCCAATGAACTTCACCGATGGTGGCTTCCCAGCTTATGACGGCAGCTATGGCGTAATGAGCCGAAGTTGGATGAGCAGCGGCGCTCTCACCCCCGAGAACTATCTTGTTTCGCCTATGGTAAAATTGGGTGGCGCTCATGATTTCGGGCAATAATGCTCATAGCATAGCCGAGAGCGCCAAGGGTCATTACCTGACAGGTGTTACCGGTGTCTATGTTGACGATAACAACTACATGATTGAGGCAAAAGATGCCAGTAAGCCGCCCAAGATTGCCGAAACAAGAACATAACTTGTTGCAATTTATATAACCCACCTTTAGTTGTTTAGTGTTGTTAAGGTGTTGTTATAGTTGTTTTTATAACTTCTACTTTGACACGCTCAGGGAGGCGAAGAGCGACATGTCGATGACCAACTACTTTTCCTGTTTTTTAGGGGTGGAAAGGCGACTTATTACGTCTAATGCTATCTAAGGACTGTGTTTTCTTGCAATTTTTTGTGTCACTTTTTGGGTATTTTGGTGAAAAGTGTTATCTTTGTGGATTATGAAGCGTGTGTTTGCGTTAATATTGTTGATGTTGTGCATGGCCTTTGCTATTGCCAAGACCGACTTGCCCGAGCAGTCGGTGATAGTGCCGGGCTTCAGCGAGCAGATGGCGCGCGAGAGGCTCATGGAGAGCGACTTGCAGCCCTTAGAGGGTATTTGGTATTACCCCAACGAGGACATGACCATCGCCATCGAGCGGTGGCAGCCCGAGCCGTCGCACAAGATTGGCTATCGCCTGCTGCTCATCGCCAGCGATGACCTGGAGCTGCTGCCGGGCACGGTGATAGGCTACATCGAGGCGAGTGCGGTAGATAACAAATACCGCCTGTGGCTCTATAGCGAGCGCAACAAGGTGACGCTGTGCGGTCCGCTCGACTGCGTGGCTACTCTCAACAAAGACGCAACCACCCTCACCTTCGACCCTCCCCACTGGGAGGTTAAGGTGCGCGTGAATTTCGCCCGTTTCCTGCCCTCGCTGTTCAAAGGCATTTCGGTTATCTCTAAGTCGTTCTCGCCCATCTCGTTCAGACGGTCTATCTCGGCTTGGTACAGGTCGCCAATCTCTTGCAGCATCTTCTCCTGCTCCGCTACCTTCAACAGAGCCATCCTTCCCAGCACCTTGCTGGCGGTAGCACCGTCGCCGCCGTTGGTGGGCTTCTGCGCCTGA
>CALAVD010000467.1 GCA_937892085.1 uncultured Prevotellaceae bacterium | reverse complement strand
TGCAAGAGCTGCTAATAATAATTGACCTTATGCACTTAGGACTAAAAAAGACATATCGTGTGGGTGCGGGCATGTGACTCATCAGTTAGTTGCAGCAGTGGTGGTGCTCAGGTAAAAAATTCATCAACTGCACCAAAAGATAAAAACATTAAAACAAATAAAACAATATAGATTACTAACACAAGTAATGCGAAAAGTGAGGTTTTCCAAATCGACTGCTTGAAAGTTAGCCCGTAGAGTTGCTTATAGTCAAAAATAAGAATTATGAAAGCAAGTGTTGCAGGCACATAGTAGGGCAAAAATACAGTAGGTGGCAAGTCCCAGTTTATGAGCATCCACACAATAGCCACTAAATGCATCTGGCAGTTGATATAAATTTGCGAGAAGAACGTTTCCACAAGGTTGTACCCTTTGTTGCGGAATACGATCCATGCTGCCAGCACCACAAACACATTCTGGAGGAGAATGCGGTAAAGGTCGTTCTTGTCGAGATATACTAAAGCGCGGCCAATGTAATCAAAAGCAAAATATGCGACTTTGCCTGTTGTAGGTATCTCTTTTAGTGCTTGGGCTATCACATTTCCCACCATAGGGTCCTCAAAGCCAAATATCCATGCCACGAAGACGATGACGATGGTAAGCACCGCAAGCATCTTGAAGGGCGGGAAATAGCTGAGATGATGCCCTTCGAGGTAGTCGCGTATCATGTAGCCCGGTCGCCACATCAGGTCGCGAATGGAACGGAACATAGGTCGGTTGCCAAAGCCCCAGATGTCGAGGAAATTGTTGGTCAGCCTCCTGAAAGTGAAGCGAGTGTGCTGCGCCGACATGCCACACTGCGGGCAATAGCGCCCATAGTAGCCATAGCCGCAATGTGTGCACCGGTGATACTCATGGTCAACTTCACGAATCGCCGCAGGTTGTTTCTTGCCCTGCTCGATGCGATGATTCCAATCTTTGATTTTTTGATATGTTGTCTTTATGCTCATTTTGTTATGCGATGCAAAGTTCATCATAATTCTTGAGATAGACAAATCGAGACGGCATTTAAAAACCTCATGGCACAACAAAAAACCGCAAATGTCGTTTTAAATATAGGTGGGTTCTATAAATTAACTTGCGATGTTTTTGATTTATTTTCGTGC
>CALAVD010000466.1 GCA_937892085.1 uncultured Prevotellaceae bacterium | reverse complement strand
AGACTCCGATGAATCATGGCATTAATAATTGCTTCGCGAACAGATTCCCTGTTGAATGCCGGGCAATCTATGATTTGCGGAAGTGCATTAACGTGTAGTAACGGGTTTGATGCAGGCTGGTTAATATAGCTCCAAATCTTATCTACAGCTATAAACAATGGTAAGCGGTATTCTTGTCGGGCAGCATAACGCACTTGGCTGTGGCTATTACGATACTCAACTACAACATTAGCTTGTGGCAAAAATTTGGTTATTGCTTCCTCTTTTCCCAGAAGCAATAATGCGGCATATTTCAATTTTCCATTATCATCAATCAGCAATAAGTCATTTAGTAACTGTTTCAATGGGGTAGTGAAGATGCTGTTCTTTTTTCGTTTGTCAAATATCAACTCACGCATTTCTTGCACAGCTTCTGTGTCTAAATCATCCATTGTCAAGCCTTCACAAATCCTAGCTGAAAAGTCAGGATCTTGCTCGCTGATAATGGAAAAGTATTCAGCATCGTCCATCTCTCGGAGACTTTCTCCCACCCTCATAAGAGGAACTCCTTCAAATCTCAACGCTTTCCCTATGGGGCGTGATGGAACGTTGATAACCAATACACGATTGTCCTGTTCATCATATAGCTCTTCACTCCTCACCCGAATATGGAGTCGTTCGTATACTTCGTCCTCAAATGCGCCTACTTCTCCCTGTGCGAAGTCACTTCCTGTTACTTGGTGGGGATATGCATCCTCCATGCCCAAGACCAAGCGTCCACCTTTTTCATTAGCCAACGCTACAATATAACCAAGTACACAACGTCTTCTTTCCTTTGGGTCGGTTTTCTGACCTCCTGCAAAAGGAAAGTTGTGTTTGGCCCTCTTAAATTCAACGTGGTCTTCTCTTTCACGCAATAATCTTAATTCATCTAATCTTGCCATTTTGTTTAAAGGATTGAAGAATTTATCAACAGGTGATTATATCTGCTTTCGCGATGCAAATATAGTAATAAATTCGGATATGGGAACGATTTCATGAATTAAAAGTTGAAAAAATGGGTATAATGTATCTAAACGTCTGATTTGTAGTGGGCAAATTGTGTGATTAAAAAACACTAAATGTGGTCGCATTCATTGCTTTGGCATATATTGACATTTAGTCTATCGCCGAGACCATTTCGCGCTTCATCTCCTCATCCACTTCACGGTAGCGGGCGAAGGCTGCGCTGTTTGGTGCATGGCCGCTCAACTCGCTCACGAGCGACTGGTCCTTGAACTTCTTGTAGATATTGCCCACGAATGTCCGGCGAGCCATGTGGCTGCTGGCAATCTCATTGATGGGGCGTATTTCCTGCTCCCCGGTAAGCGAGTTACGGACAACGACATTGCGAGTCACCCCTGCCAGCTTGAATATCTCCTTAATGGCGTCGTTGTACTTCTGGTCGCTGATGAATGGCAGTAGCGCTTTGCGGTCGGGATCGGCATATCGCTCCAAGATATTAAGTGCTGTTTGGTTTAGCGGCACCTTGATGGTAAGTGGGTGTCCGGCTTTGGTCTTGCGTGCAATGTAATGCACAGCACCATTGATGACATTGGCTTGAGTGAGATTTCTCAAATCGCTCACGCGGCAACCTATACAACAGTGGAACACGAATATGTCACGCTGTACTTCCAGTCGAGGATAATCGCTTAAGTCAGCATTCTCAATCTGGTGCCGCTCCTCGATGGTAATATAATATGGTGACCCATATACATCCTGCGAGATCTTGTATTTGCGGAACGGGTCGTTGGCTGTTATGCCTTCATTTATCGCCCACAAATAGAAAGTTTTTATCCTCTTGAAATAGCCATTGACGGTGTTTTGGCCACGTTCTCCTGGTTCGCGGCTTTCCGGCACCTGCTCTATGATTTTAGGAAAACGATGAAGTAGGTGATGTTCATTCTTGACATATTCCTCCAGTTCGGCTAACAAAGCCTCGTCAATCTCATTAAATTCAAGTTTGAATTTCGGCTGAAGCAACTGCTTGTATAGCTCAAATCGCATGAGAATGCGGCGCACGACGTTGAGATGGCGCTGTCGGCTAACAGAAATCTCCCTGTTGGCAACAAATTTGTCATAATACTCGAAGAATGTGGGCTCTTTTGGCTTTCTCGATTTTCGCACTGGCTTATTAGCGTCTGCCTTCGCCTTTTCTTGGGCTATGATGCACTCATCAACATGTGCAGCCAACCAACCTCGCTCAATATTCTCGATACCTTCCGACTGGATGCAGTTGTCCAGATACTGCATCAGCAGTTCTAAGCGCTCTTTGACCTCAGCTG
>CALAVD010000465.1 GCA_937892085.1 uncultured Prevotellaceae bacterium | reverse complement strand
TAAAATTCGTTGAAATTAGTTTAATTCGTGTGCTTTTATTTTTTAAAGTGGACTCCACGTTCCACCTTCTAAACTTGAGTTACAAGACTAATCTTTCAGTAGATTGGGGCGCAGCTTTTTGGTGCGGGCGAGGGCTTGCTCCATTTTCCATTCCTCGATTTTGGCGAAGTTGCCGCTGAGCAGAATTTCGGGGACTTGCCATCCGTTGAACTCGGCGGGACGGGTATATACCGGTGCTTCGAGCAGGTTGTCCTGGAAGGAGTCGCTCAGTGCGCTCTGTTCGTCGCCTATGGCTCCGGGGATGAGGCGCACCACGGCGTCGGCAATCACCGCTGCTGGCAGTTCGCCGCCAGTGAGCACATAGTTTCCTATTGAAATTTCACGAGTGATAAGGTGCTCTCGAATGCGGTAGTCCACTCCCTTGTAGTGCCCGCACAGGATGATGATGTTCTGCGCCAGCGACAGCTGGTTGGCAAGCGGTTGGTTAAACATTTCGCCATCGGGCGAGGTGAAAATCACCTCGTCGTAGTGGCGTTCGCTCTTGAGGTGCTCGATGCAGCGAAACACGGGCTCGATTTGCATCACCATGCCCGCTTCGCCTCCAAAGGGGTAGTCGTCCACCTTGCGGTGCTTTCGCAGCGACCAGTCGCGCAGGTTGTGGATGTGTATTTCAACGAGTCCCTTGTCTTGTGCTCGCTGCACAATGCTGCAGTGCAGTGGCGACTCCAGCGCCTCGGGCATCACGGTGAGTATGTCAATTCGCATCATGGCTATTTCTTTTCTTTATTAATCACTTCGTCGTAGTCGTAGCGGTCATAAACAATTCTTTTCTTGGGCTTGTAGGCGGGGCTGGAGATGTCGCGGCTGGCATTGTAATATTTGGTCTTGATGCCTGCCAGCCTCAGCAGCATGATGCTCACGTCGAGGCTGATACCCTTGCGGTCAACTGCGGCGCGCATCTGCTGCACCAGCTCGGGATGCTTATCGATGAAGGTGTCGCTGCACCACACCATGAAGGGCACGTCGTTGTCGCAGTGGAAGTACTCGGGCTCGGCGCGTGTGCCGCCCTGCCGTCCGCAGTGGTCGCGGAAGTCATAGGCCTCGTCGCCGTGGTCGGGCAGGTAAATCACCACGGTGTTCTTGTCGCGCCAGATGTCGAAGATGCTCTTCATCACGGCATCGTTATAGAGCGTGGCGTTGTCGTAGTGCGCGATGTATTCTTTCATCTCCTTGGTGATATAGTCCTCGGTGCGATGTATGGAATCGGCAGTGAACTTGGTGAAGCTCTTGGTGGGGTAGCGGTACTCTGGGTTCACATGCTGGCCCTTGAGGTGGAAGATGTAGAGGTTGTACTTGCCCTGAGGCACTTTGGAGTTGTCCTTGAAGTCGGCTATCATCTGTCCGTCATATTTGAACGGTGTTGACGACATCTCGTCGTAGCTCAGCTTGGCAATGGTGTCCATGCTGTCATTGCCCCCGATATAAAAGAACCACCCTATATCATGCGCCTTGAACCGCTCGATCAGCGCGGCGCAATCCTCGGCCGTAGGCTTTCTGCGGCTCGAACCGAGCGCGGCAGACGGTGTTTGCGCGATTTTGCACAACTTCTCCACCGTCATGCCGCGCGGGAACACCCAGTTTACGGCCCCATCCGGCG
>CALAVD010000464.1 GCA_937892085.1 uncultured Prevotellaceae bacterium | reverse complement strand
CAGTCGGTACGGTGCGTTCCGGCGTGTAGGGCAGTGCCTGTCCGCAGACGGTCATGCCGCCGGCAACCAGCGCAAAGGAGGCGATACATACTGCATTGAGCAGTGTCTTGCTGCCCTCCTTGTTTTTCTTTACCATTGCCTTCCGCACGCGGAATACGAAATAACCGACGAACACAATGCTGTACGCGATCAGATTGACCAATGTCTCGGCAGTGGAGGGCTTTGCGGCATAGATCACGATAATGTGGATATAGATGAGTGCGTAGAATCCGTATGCAGTGCGCTGGATCGCCTTCCATGTTTTTCCCTTGATCTTTCTGCGCACGAATTTGAAAGAGAGAACCGTCAGCGGGATCATAATGCCCGCGAGCAGCAGACAGATGATGCAGGTCAGGATGAATTAACTCCTATTTTTCAGCGCTTTTTCGTTTCTCAAAAACATGGTAATCGCCATAACCCCCAGTCGCCGTTTATTATAGGAAGTTTGGTCGAAGCAAGAAAAAATATTTCTATTTTATGCTTTAATCTACAAAAAAGTTGTATCTTTGAAAACTTAATGCCGAATGTGGTGTTAATTATTTGTCTGATTAACTTTTTTTAGGTTAAGTGCGTTAAATCAGAAACATAAACATAATTAATCAAAATACTATTTATGAGACTAAAACTATTATTGCTTCTAACGCTCTTTTTGAGCCTCTCTGTGGCGGCTCAGACGGGGCTGCGAGGTGTCGTGGTCGATTCAAGGACCAATGTGCCCGTTGCAGGTGCTACCGTTCTGCTCGATGAGCAGGGGGTGAGTGCCATCACCGGACCGAGTGGCGACTTTGTGATCACCGACGCCAAGCCAGGAAACGACCGCTTGTTCATTTTCAACTACGGTTATCGTGACCTGGTGCTTGATGTTGTCGTTCTTAACGGCATCGATGACTTGGGAACTATCAAGCTGACTCCCACATCGTCAACTATGGAAGACGAGAATGAGGAAAACGCCGAGATTGTGCTCACCGAGTCGATGCTCGAGGACGAGGAGGGTAACGCTCAGCAAGTGGGGGCGCTCACGGGTGCTACCGACAACCCCTACTACAAGGCTACCAACTACAACTTTAGCACGATGCGCTTCCGCATTCGTGGTTACAACAATGAGTACAGCCAGACCTACATCAACGGCATCAACTTCAACGATGCCGCTCGTGGCAGGTTCAACTACTCGATGATAGGCGGTATGAACCAGGCGTTCAAGAGCCGCAGTGTGGGCTACGCCACCGAGGCTACCAACTTCGGCTTTGGCGACATTGGTGGAGCCACCAACATCTTCACTCATGCTAAGGACTACGCTCCTGGATTCCGCGGTAGCGTTGCTTACACCAACAGCAACTACCGCTGGCGCGGCATGATTACCTACAGCACAGGTCTCAACCAGCACGGCTGGGCGATGACACTGAGCGCTATCGCACGCTATGCCGGCGAGGGTATCATCCCGGGCTCGTTCTACAACAGCTGGGGAGCGTTCTTGGCTCTGCAAAAGGTGATCAACGCTGAGCACTCGGTGTCGCTCACTGTGTTTGGCGCACCCACCAAGCGCGCCAGCAATGCTGCGACCTTCGATGAGGCCTACGACCTTGCAGGCTCCAACCTCTACAATGTGAACTGGGGTTGGCAAGAGGGCAAGAAGCGCAACGCCAAGGTGGTTAACTCGTTTGACCCGACAGCCATCCTGAGCTGGATTTGGACGCCAAAGACAGGTACCACCCTAACCACCGGCTTGGCATTCCACAAGTCGTTCTACTCCTCGAGTGCGCTCAACTGGTACAACTCTCGTGACCCACGTCCCGACTACTACCGCTACCTGCCGTCTTACTACCGCACTACCAGTCCTGAGACTGCCGACCTCTTTGAGTGGGAGTGGCTCAACCTGGAGGAGAAGCGACAGATCAACTGGGCAAACCTCTATCAAGTGAACTACCTCAACAACTATCAATATGAGCAAGGCGGTGAGGACAAGGGCTCAAGCTATGTGATTGAGAAGCGTCACAGCAACCAGTTCAACTGGATGCTCAGCAGCAACCTCAACATGCGCATCAACCCGGTGCTGTCGTTGCAGGGTGGTGTGAGCGCCAACTATAGCCGCTCGTCTTACTATAAGACTATGAAAGACCTGCTCGGCGGGCGCTTCTGGCTCGACGTGGACCAGTATGCTGAGCGCGACTTCCCCGGCGATGCCGACATGCTTCAGAACGACATGGATAACCCCAACCGCCGCATCCTCGAGGGTGACCGCTTCGGTTATGACTACGACATCAACTCCATTACCGGCCGCCTGTGGTTGCAGAATGTGGTTAACCTCAACCAGTTTGATATCAACTATGGCGCACAGGTGAGCGCAACTTCGTTCCAGCGCGATGGTAAGATGCGCAACGGACGTGCCCCCGAGAACTCACTCGGCAAGGGCGAGAGCCACAGCTTCATCAACTATGCCGTGAAAGCCGGCGTCATCTATAAGATTGATGGCCGCAACAACATCCAGGCGCATGTTTACTATGGCACCCGCGCTCCTGAATATTACAACGCCTACATCTCGCCACGCATCAAGGACGACGTGATTACCGACCTCAAGAGCGCGCGCATCCTCTCGGGCGACATAGGCTATGTGTGGAACTACCGCCGTTTCATGGGGTCTATCACCGGCTTCTGGACCGAGTTCTGGGATATGACCGAGAGAACTTCGTTCTACGACGACTACAACAGCACATTTGTGAACTACTCACTCACCGGCGTGCAGAAGGAGCACAAGGGCGTGGAGATAGGCGCTGCCTACAAGATCACCCCATCGCTCACCCTCAACGCCGCAGCAACAATCGCACGCTATCAGTACAAGAATCGTCCATTAGGAACTCGCAGCTTTGAGAACGGCTCGGTAGAGGATGTTACTCAAACTGTATATCTGAAGAACTTCTACGTGAGCGGCACGCCGCAAGAGGCCTACAGCTTGGGCATCAACTGGAGCGCTCCTAACATGTGGTTCTTTGAGGTGAACGGCGTGTGGATGAACCGCTCTTACGTGGACCTCTCGCCAATTCGCCACGAGGTGCTCCCCGAGCTCTACACTGTGGCAGGCAGCGAGCAGGAGCTCATCAAGATGATGCAAGACATTGGCAAGCAGGAGAAGCTCAACGAGGCGCTGATTATCAACATGAGCATAGGCAAGGTGATTTATCTTAACCGCTCAGCATCACTCAACCTCAACTTGAGCCTCAACAACCTGTTGAACAACACCAACATCCAGACCGGTGGTTATCAACAAGGTCGTTTCGACTACAAGAACTACACCACAGCTAAGTTCCCCAACAAGTACTACTATGCGCAAGGATTCCGCATGTACTTCAATGTGGGAGTGAGATTCTAATGAAACACATTTAAAATATATTGAAATAATCAAAAATAAGATATACACTATGAAACGTTTTAATTTATTCCTAAATGCATTGTTGCTTTTGCTCGTGGCTGTGGGATGTAACGAAGACTTCGACACGCCACCTATGGTGGTGCCTCACGCCGAGCATCAGGCTAACATGACGATAGCCGGCTTTAAGGCTAAATACTGGCAGGACGGTCGCAACTTTATCGACACCTGCAAGGAAGACACCTACATCCACGGATGGGTGACCAGTAGCGACGAGGAGGGTAACATCTACAAGTACCTCTACATCCAGGACGAGACCGCCGGTATAGGTATCTCGATTGATGCCAACAGCATCTACAATACCTATCGCTTGGGTCAAGAAATCGTTATCAACATGAAAGATTTCTGGATTGGAAAGTACAACGGTCAGTACCTCATTGGCAAGCCTGAGTGGTATGCTGCTCAGAGCGTGTGGGAGGCAGGCCGCATGACTCTCGACCAGTTCAATGAGCACGTTGAGATTGAAGGTCTTCCCAACTTAGACAAGCTTGTTCCTGTAGAATTGGAAATTAGCGATGTGATAGGTCATAGCGACGCTGAGACTCAGCTCAAGTATCAGGGCCAATTCGTCATCTTCCGCAACGTGGAGTGGGAAGGTGCCGACGGCAATATGACTTACAGCGAGAGCAGCGCTTCAACCACCCGCAACATCAAGGACGAGGATGGCAATGTGCTGGGTGTGAACAACAGCAACTACGCCAACTTCCGTGGCGACCCACTGCCAGTGGGCAAGGGCGATGTGCAAGGCATCCTCTACCTGACCGGTACCGACAAGTGGGCACTCTATCTGCGTGACACTAACGACTGCATAGGCTTCGACAACGACACCAAGGGCTATCTCAACGACCCCTGGAGCGTGAACGAAGCTATTGAAGTGCAAGATGCAGGCAAGAAGGGTTGGGTGAAAGGTTACATCGTGGGCGCTATTGCTCCTGGTGTTACCGAGGTGACAAGCAACGACGACATTGAGTGGACAGCTCCTACTACCCTCGACAACACCCTCGTGATTGCCGATAGCCCCGAGGTTAACGACTACACCAAGTGTGTCGCTGTGGCTCTGCCTCAAGGCTCAAGCTTCCGTCGCGACGCCAGCTTGGCTTCTTATCCCGAGCTCTTGGGTTCCGAGATTTTGGTAAAGGGTAAGTTGGCAACCTTCATGGGCATGGCAGGTATCACTGAAAACAGTGGCTCTACCGACGAGTACAAGCTCTCGATGATGACAGGTGGCGTTACCGAGCTCACCGAGAATTTTGATGGCAGCGCAATTCCAAGTGGCTGGACTATCTACAAGGTTTCGGGCGACAAGGATTGGTACATGACATCTTACAGCAACAATGGTTACATCGCAGTAACTGGCTACACCGGCAAGCAGCCTCCATTTGACGCATGGCTCATCTCTCCAGCTCTCGACATCAAGAATGCAGGACGGAAGGCTGTTGAGTTCCAGACTCAGGTGCGCTACTATCGCGCTACCGACGTGCTGGAGGTTTACCTGATGACCACCAACGATCCAACGACAGCCGAGCTCATCAAGCTCGACCCAACTCTTGCATCGGCTTCTATCGGCAACCAGTCAGACTTCGTTTCGTCAGGCACTATCGACCTGAGCCAGTTTGAGGGAACTTATTGCATTGGCTTCCGTTATGTGTCGGCACAGCAGGAGAACTACACCACTTGGGGGCTCGACAACTTCAAGTTTGGCGGCGAGGCATTGCTCCAGACCATCGACGACTTCGAGACCATGAACGGCGGTGAGACTACTGCACAACAGGGATGGACCACTCTCAACTCTACTAAGGGCTGGACCGCCAACAATGCCGCACTGCTTAAGGGTGGTACCAGCGATGCACCTCCCACATTTGCCATGATAGGCGAGAAGGCCGACGGCAGCGACAATTGGGCCTATGCCGTTCACCTCAATGGCAAAACTACCGCTAAGGGCTCACTCTTCTCACCAGTGTTCACGGGTGGTGTCAAGACCCTTAGCCTCAATTATGGCTACGTGCTGAGCGAAAGCAACGGTGTGAAGTTCTATGTGTCATTTTATGCTAACGACCCACGGTCGGGCGTGTCGCAGAACCCATTGAAGTCGTTCACAGTGGACAATGCTGCGGCAGCGCAGAAGACTGCCTACACCGAAACCTTTGATGTGAATATCTCGCAAGACTGCTACATGGAGATTATTCCTGCCAGTCCTTCTAACTCAACCAGCAACAAGGACCGCTTCGCCGTGTGGAACATCACTTGGGAAAACATGTGATAAGGTTCTCCTTCATATAACAAAAAAAGAGTGTGCCTCGCGAGGTACACTCTTTTTTGTCGTGCATTAAGCATTGTGCCTTAGTCATGCCATAGGGTGAGTTCGCCTTTGGCGAGGGTGGCTTGCACGTCGATGAGGCGCTGGTTGCGGCTGCCGCGAAAGCGCAGCTTCGTGTCGCGCTCTGCCATGACGAAAGGGCTATCGACAAGCACGTCGAGCTGCTTGACGGCCTCCATAAGCTTGGGCTGTTGCTTTACCTGTTCCCAGGTGTAGCCTGTGTAGCACCACACGTTTTGCCCAGTCTCGTTTTTTATGCGGCTGATGAGGTGGGCAAGTGGCTCGGGTTGCGCTAATGGGTCGCCTCCCGAGAAGGTGACGGGTGCCTCGTTGTAGGCTATCACCTCCATGAGTTCGTCGAGCGTGCGCTCCTCACCCCCCTTGGTGTTCCATGAGTCGGGGTTGTGGCATCCCTGGCAATGGTGGTTGCATCCCGCCAGATAAATGGAAGTGCGCAAGCCTGGACCATCCACGCTTGTGCCTTCCACAATATGTAGCACTCGCAATTTTTCCATAATAGCAAACAAGCTAACGAGTAAACAAGCTGACAAGCCAATAGTTTTTTAGTTGACAAGTTGACAAGCAGGTGGTTTTTTGTCGCTTTCTAACTCTCGGCTCTCCACTCTCCACTCTCCACTCTCCACTCTTCACTCTCACCTCTCACCTCTCACCTCCCAC
>CALAVD010000463.1 GCA_937892085.1 uncultured Prevotellaceae bacterium | reverse complement strand
ATCTGTCTTTGCCTTCGCCCAGTTTTTCCATGTAGGAGTCGATGATGACGATGGAATTATCCACCACCATTCCAAGCGACACAATGAGGGCGGCAAGGGTAACGGTGTTCAACTCAATGTCAAACGAGAAGAAGAGTCCTAAAGAAATAAAGATAGTGATGGGAATGGTGGATGCGGCGACCAGCGCCACTTTCATGGGCATCAGCAACAGCACCACAACGATGACGGCAATCACGGAAATGAGCAGTTCCTTGAGGAAATCCTTCACCGAGTCGCCGACCACTTTAGGCTGGTCGGTGATGCGGAACAATTTCACACTTGGGGGCAAAGTGGGCTCAAACCGGTCGAGCACCTGATACACCTCGGCTCCCATGTCGGTAATGCTTCTTCCAGACTTCATCTCAATGCTGAGCACGAGGCATTTCACACCATTATTGGTGACGAATGATGACGGCGAGGGGTACTCACGTTTCACCGTCGCCACGTCCTTGAGTCGCACGACAGTGCCGCGTGGATCGGTAAAAACTATGGTCTGCTCTACGTCGCTCACCATATTCAGCGGATGCCCCACATATATGGGCGAATTGTAGTCTCCATTCTTCAGCGTGCCTGCCATCGTGAAGAAGTCTTTTGATTTCAGCGTGAGGGCGATAGTCTTATCGGATATGCCATATTGCGACAACCTGTCATGGTCAAGGTAAACGGCTATCTGTTCGTGCTGCTGACCGACGACGGTGATGCGCCCCACACTTTCCACGGTGCGAAGACGGTCTTTCAACATGTCCATGTAGGTGTTGAGCTCACGATAGGTCTTGTCTTCCGACTCCATCGTGATGAGCATCGCCGATGAGTCACCGAAGTCGTCGTTGACCTGCACGGCCAGCACACCTTGTGGCAGCGAACCCTTGAACGATTCCATGCCATGCTTGAATTTTGCCCAAAATCCTTCTTTATCTTGTATGTCATCATTGAGCTCAATCTGAATGATGGCCACTGAGTTACGGCTATAAGATTTGGTTTTCACCTTATTTACGTCCTTGTAGGTGAAGATGTACTCCTCAAGTGGTTTCGTTACTTGCTGCTCCACTTCGAGTGCCGAAGCACCGGGATAAACGGCAACGACAACACCCTGGCGGATGGTGATGTCGGGGAACTCATTTTTCCTTATTCCATACAGACCATAGATGCCGAATGCTATCAGCACACAGGTTATCATGATGACTATCTTGCGATAGCGCATGGCCCACTCCACGAGGTTTATTTTACGTTTCTCTTCCATGGCTTTCACTCCGTGACTTTCATGTCGGTTGACACTTTTTGCTGACCTTCACAAATAACCCTGTCTCCCATCTGTAGTCCACTGGTGATTTGCACTTCGTCGCCAATGTTTTGTCCTAATTCGATATAGGTCTTCTCTGCCCGTCCATCGACTACTGTCCAGACAAACGGTTTGTTGTCGGCATCAATCTGTATAATCGTTGCAGGCAGGGTCGCAGCACCGATATTTTCGCTGCTACTGCTCGAAGCCATTGCCACCTCTGCAATCATGCCCGGCAACAACTCGTGATTGGGGTTTTCGATTAGCGCTTTCACCATATAGGTTCGCGACAACGGGTCGGCGACAACCCCTTTCTCGATGACCTTCGCGGTGAAGTGCTTGTGCCCCAAGGCGGCAACAGAAACAGCTATTGTTTGGCCGTTATGAATATGTGAGATTTCATTCTCGGGAATACTCACGCTCACCTTCACTCGGTTAATCTGCACGAGTTTGACTACCGGGGCACCAGGCATGACATTCTGTCCCACATCACACATTTTGGTCGAAATATCCCCCGACGTTGGTGCATAAAGGCGCGTGTCGGCAACGCTTTTTCGTGCTATATTCTCGGTTGAGCGTGCGGCACTTGCATTGCTCTTTGCCTGACTGACCATGAGTTTTGCCTGTTGCAATTTGGTTTCCACTTCAATCCATTTGATTTCGGGTAGACTGCCGTTGTCGTGAAGTATTTTCATCCTGTTGTAGGCATCTTGCGCTTGGTTGAGTGCCGCCTGGGCTTGCTGCACCATGTCGTCGGCCTGCTCGGTGGCGGCATGGGAGGCATTGGCTCCGCTTGCCGTGTTGCGGGAGTCAACAGTGGCGATGAGTTGCCCGCGTCCCACGCTTTGTCCCTCGCTTACATAGA
>CALAVD010000462.1 GCA_937892085.1 uncultured Prevotellaceae bacterium | reverse complement strand
TTGAACCACCAGTGTTTGAAAATCAAAAGACCGCAAGCGGTTATTTCTTTTGATTTTCAAAGGTTAGAGTTGAGCGGTTAGAGGTTAGAGGCCTTCGGCGGCTCAAAACTCCTACCACATTCGGCAAAAATCGCATTTTTCTTTCGAATTTAGCTCAATTATTGCAACTATCCCAAAAAGAATATTTACCTTTGCAAGGCAGTATATACTTAACGGAGGATAAAATTATGGCAAGACCGATTAAAGAAACACCTGTGCTGAAAGGCAAAGATGCCGAGCGCTTCAGAGAAAGCGTTGAACATCCCACTCCCGTGTCGAAGGCCGAAGTGGCAAAAGCTCGTAAAACTTACGAAAGATTTAAGAGTATTGCTACGTTTACGCTATGATTGCATTAGAGGAGTTGACATTAAGCCTTTTGACTAAGGACACGGAAATTAAGGAGTTCAAGAGTTCTGATGACGACTTGAACGAATTCCTTATGCTCGAAGCCAAAGACTATCAAGAGCAACTACTCACCGTCACCTATCTCCTCCAGAATCCCAAATCAAACGAAGTCGTGGCTTATTTCAGTTTGCTCAACGACACAATAAAATTTGAGGAGGATGACCGCCAAACACGTAATCGCATCAATCGCAAAATCCCATACGAGAAACAGCGCACTCACTACCCGGCAATAAAAATCGGTCGTCTTGCCGTCAGTGAGAACTACGCTCATCAGGGTATTGGTGAACAGATTCTTGATTACGTGAAGTCGTTATATGCCTTCAGCGCCCGTTCCGGTTGCCGATTTATAACAGTAGATGCGTATGCCGCTGCAGTGCCATTCTATTTAGAGCGAGGTGGATTTAAAATTTTCACCGAAGCTGACGAGAATGAGGATACTCGTTTGCTGTACTTTGACCTCAAACCATTCAAGGACGCTCAATATTCTTGAGATTATATGATGCGCGATTGTCGACATACCGAGCAATCTATCAATGGCTTGCGGCTTAACACTAAGCCATTGATTGACAGCACATTATTACCCCCCGAATTACAAGAGCTTCGCTCGTGATTTAATTGACAGAATCGGTGTCCTCAAAGGGACGGTTCTTTTGAGGACACGGTGCCAAGTTGATTAGTTGATTGTTGAGGAATAATTTGCACATTAAATCATATTGTTATACTTTTGTGCAGATATTAACCAAAACAATGAATTATGAAAGAGAAAATCATCCTTTCCATCATCGACCTTTTTTGCAGTGTCATTCCCATCATCTTCTTAATTGGGAGTGCAATTGGTGTTATAGCGGCATTCAACAATGATTTAATCCCAGGTCTCATCGCAATTGTCAGTGGTCTGATTTCCGCCGCTGGCTCCTATGGATTCGGTATAATCCTTAGTGCGGCATACGTGTATTTATGGAAAGAGAAAAACCAGCAGCAATCATGAGTTTAGACCAAGATATAAAAAAGATTCTCTCCAGCGACAAGCCCAAGAGCGAGAGGGACAGGGAGCTTTCCAAGTTAGGACTGCGCCCCGCCGACATCAGGACGATATGGTTCAATTTCAGCCACGGCAAGCCCAATCCGGGTAACGAAGAGGACTTCCGCAGGCGTTTCCCAAATGCGCCTGTTCCAGAGCCGAGAGACACACTCAACCTTATACTTCGCAAAGAGTTTGCCCATGAGATAGTCAGTGGCGAGAAGACCATCGAGATACGTGAGGTGTCACCGTTCTACACGAGCAGGGTGTATGACAAGAGAGTAGTCGCCTTCCTCAACGAGCACCCCGAGGTAGAGCGGGATTACAAGTTCTACACGCCACTTAGAGAGGTAAAGAAAATACATTTCTATTCCTATTCTAACACTTGGCACTTGGATGTGGAGTGTACCGCCGTGGAGGAGATTGCCGTGACCAGGGAAACAGTGAGACACATTCAGGAGGCTTACAATAGCCATGAGTTCGATGAGCTGCTTGAGGAACTGGAGCGGGATGAGGTCCCCGACAACCAGCGACCGCAGTTCTTCATCTTCGCGATAGGCAAGATACTTGATAAAAAGCTATAAACAACGCCGCCTCTCCATCACGGGGAAGCGGCGTTTCAATTACAAAATGAAGAATCTTTACTTATTGACCGTTTTTATGAAAATAATTACATTATATTTTGCTGTTTAAGAAATTATCGCTATCTTTGCGGTGACATAAAGGCTGGTAGAGCGCATGATACTTGGGACGGAGCAACGATGCACTACTGGCATTGTCATGAGGGTGACTCGATAACCCCGCCAGCCTTTCAATTATAAATCTCGGTGAAGCGTTTCCCATTGAAATGCTCATCGGGATTTAATTTTTGCGCTGTCACGAGTACAACCCTCTCTCTCGGTGTGTTGAGCTGCTTGTTGGGGTGTACGACAAACTTGTTCCCCCCACCTACATAGACATAGTTCTTCTTCTTGCTATCCCAGTAAAGCCGCATCCTGCGGTACTCTTTGGGGAATGCCACCCATCCGTCACGTCCCACGGCTTTATTGACACTCTGTTTCTCCCTGCGTATCATGTGCGAGAACTTCTTGATGTTCAGGATTAGTCCACGTGTCCTCAAAGGGACGGTTCTTTTGAGGACACGAGTTCCGGCACTCCGCGACCTACAAACTCTTTGAACCACCAGTGTTTGAAAATCAAAAGACCGCAAGCGGTTATTTCTTTTGATTCTCAAAGGTTAGAGTTGAGCGGTTAGCGGTTAGAGGCCTTCAGCGGCTCAAATCCCTACCTTATTCGGCAAAATTCAGAATCGTAGCAATTTTCTGTGACTATTTCGATTGCCATTTGGAAAATTGTGTTTATCTTTGCAAATGGTATAAAAGGTTTTTGGCACATGAGTACGCAAGACATCAAAACTACGATTGCCGAGTATTTCAAGACACAACCCGTCTTGAAAGCATGGCTCTTTGGTTCTTTCGCTCGTGGCGAGGAGACCCCTGACAGTGATATTGACCTAATAATAGCACTTGACCAAACCACTCCCATCGGATTCCGATATTTCGGAATGTGGGGCGATTTAGAGAGGTTATTAGGGCGTTCTGTTGATTTAGTAACTGAAGGCAACCTAATGCCATTCGCCAGAGAATCGGCAGATAATGATAAAGTCTTGATTTATGAGAGAGCCAATTAGAGACAAGAATCGCTTGCAACATATACTTCAAGCCATTGATACCATTTTAGACAGAATTGATGGTGTTACGTTTGATGATTTGACAAACGACAAAATGTTGTTTGGCGGCATCGTGTACTATACCTTAATAATTGGTGAAGCTGCCTATAAATTAAGCAAACCCTTTACCGAAAACAATCCACAGGTCAATTGGCGTGATATATCAGATATGCGTCATCATTTGGTGCACGGTTACTACCAAGTAGATAGTAATATTGTATGGGCTGTTATTCAAAATGACCTACGTCCTCTAAAAGAGCAAGTGACAAGATTATTAAAAGAAACCGACTGGGAACAGTGGGAACAGAATAATGAATAATCAAATGACGCGCGATTGCCTACATACAGCACAATCTATCAACGACTTGCAATTTTACCACAAGTCGTTGATTTGCAGCATATTATTACCCCCCCGAATTACAAGAGCTTTGCTCGTGATTTAATTGACAAAATCGGTGGCGGCTCAGTCGCTACTGCTCAATATACGGCACACGCTGGCATAGTCCGGCGCGTGCCGCTTTGCTTCGTATAACCTATTTTATTCACTCTTTAAAACCATAACTGTATGAAAAAATCATTACTTTTCTTGATGGTTCTGCTTGCCAGCCTCTCGGCTTGGGCGATAGAGCAGGACAACGACGGCTATTATCTCATCGGCTCGGCAGCCGACTGGGGCGAGTTTGCGGCTATCGTAAACAATAGCAATCAATATGCTAATGCCAAGATGACGGCCGACATCGACCTCGGCGATGACCAAACCATGATTGGGAGTAACAGTGAGAGCGGAAATTCTCCTGCCTTTCGTGGAGTTTTCGATGGACAAGGACACACACTAACCATTGCATACACGAATATCGGCAGCAGTTCGGTTGGTGCTCCTTTTGCAAAAATCAATGGTGCGACAATCAAGAATCTTCATGTGACAGGGTCTTTAAGTTCTGCCGGATTTCACCCGACAAGTATTGTTTCTGATTCCTGGGGTACATCTCGTTTGGAAAATGTGTGGGGCGATGTGAATATTGTGGGAACTCGCACAGGTTGGGTTGAAGCATCAGGTCTTGTGGGATGTATGAAGTCGGGAAATCTCACACTTATCGACTGTATGTTCTCTGGAACTGTCAATGGTGCCGGTTCCTACAACGGTTGCTTTATTGGTTATATTGACAGTGGCAGTGCAACTCTTACAAACTGTTTATCAACAGGAACTTTCAGTTATAATGGTTCCGGTAATGGATTTAGAGGCACATACACCAACTGCTATGTTAAGCAATTTCCTGGCACTATTCCCACCGAAATGCAGTGCACCGACGAGCAGATTGCCGACGGCACGATTGCCACGGCGCTGCAAGCGGGTCGTGACGAGGAAATTTGGGTGCAAGACGAGACAACCGGCGCACCCATGCTCAAAGTCTTCTTGCAGGACGACTCTCCCACCAACATCGTTGCCCTCACCGAAACTGCAAAGCTCAAGAGCGGGCAGCGTTACAACCTCATGGGGCAGCCCGTCGGGCAGGACGAGGGGAAGCGCAAGGGCACGACGAGGGCGGCGGCGTTCGTGCCGCCCACCCCCGACGAGGTCACCGAGTACGCGCGGTCGGTCGGCTACCTGCTCGACGGCGCGTCCTTCGTCGACTTCTACGAGTCGAAGGGCTGGATGGTCGGGAAGAGCCGCATGCGTGACTGGAAGGCGGCGGTCAGGACATGGAGGTCGAGGGAGAGTGGAGCTGGCAACAGCGTGGTCTCGTCGCGCGCGTCCAAGTACGCAGGCATCTAGCGTCTGCGAGTACTGTGGTCGCGAGCTGAGGTACGTCGGCGCGGGACCTGACGGATGCTCGTACGGCTGCGACTGCGAGGGCGCGACCGAGCAGAGGAGGAGGGAGCGCGAGGAGATCGAGAGGGCGGCTGGCAATCGCCGGAGGCAGGCCATAGCGAGGCGCGTTGCGATGTCCGGCATACCGCAACGGTACGCGGGCGTCGAGCCGAACCTCGAGGTCGCGAGGCTCGTCATGGGCGGCCACGGCTACTACCTCCACGGCGACGTCGGCTCGGGGAAGACGCAC
>CALAVD010000461.1 GCA_937892085.1 uncultured Prevotellaceae bacterium | reverse complement strand
AATAATACAACAGATATTACATGTTCATACCATTATTCTGGATACAAGTTTGAGGAAACAGTAATGTTATCTGGTGAAGATGAAATGCCAACACATGATGGAACAACAACAATGATTGGTAATTCTGGAAGCGGATATGCCAAATTTACTTTATTAGAATTATCTGACGATGTTGAAGTATACTTTGTAACAGACTATGGTACTTTAACAAATGAAGTTAAACAATATAGAATTGGTGATACATTAGGTGAACTTGAAGAACCAAATGTATCAGATGAAAATATTAATTTTGTAGGTTAAAAGAATAATAGTCGAAAGAAATATAACCAATATAATATAAAACTAAGATGAAATTCAACATTCAAAGCAAACTGTTATTCACTCACTTGCAAGCTGTGAGTAAAGTTGTTAACTCCAAGAACACCATCTCTATTCTTGACAATTTCCTGTTCAACCTCAGCGGCAACACCTTAGTGATAACCGCCAGCGACCAGGAGACCACCCTCACCACACGAGTGGAGGTGACAAATGCCGAGGGCAGTGGCAAGTTTGCCGCTGGCGTGAAGGAGCTACTCGACATGCTCAAGGAGATTCCTGACCAGGGTCTGGCATTCGACATCAACGACCAGAACCTTGCCATCAACATCGATTACCTGAATGGGCAGTTCAACTTCATTGGCATCAACGGCAACGAGTTTCCCACCAAAGCGCAGAGCGATGAGGAGCAGAAGACGTTTGTGCTTCCCACCGAGAAAGTGGCGCGCGGCATTCAGCAGACGGTCTTTGCCGTTGGCACCGAGTCGCTTCGCCCCATGATGATGGGTATCTACTGGGATATCAAGCCCGACGAGATAGCCTTTGTCTCGACCGACACCCACAAGCTTGTGCGCTTCCGTGAGCTGAACCTCAACACTGGTCTTGAGCAGTCGTTTATCCTGCCCACCAAGCCCGCGACAATTCTCGCCAGCATCCTCGACAAGCAGGAGGGCGACGTGAAAATCACCATCGACTCGAAGAGCGCTACTTTCGAGAGCGAGGAATACACAATGTCGTGCCGCTTCGTTAACGGCCGCTACCCCAACTATAATTCGGTAATTCCTCAAGACAACCAATACACACTTACCATCGACCGCATGACCATGCTCGCAGCCATCAAGCGCGTGTCGGTAACTGCCAGCCCTGGCGGTCTTGTTAAATTTGACCTGAAGGAGAACCAAATTCACCTTTCTACTCAAGACACCGACTTCTCAAAGTCGAGCGAGGAGGTTATCGCCTGCGACTATAATGGTGGCGAGATGCTGATTGGCTTCAACGACGACAACATCATTGACGTGCTCAATAACATTGGCCATGACATGGTTACAGTAGAGCTGATGGATCCCTCACGCGCCGGCATCTTCAAGCCCGCCGAGCAATGCGAGAACGAAGACCTGCTCGTGCTCCTCATGCCAATGATGGTAATGGCGTAAGGGTTAAGGGTTAAGTGTTAAGAGTTTTCGGTTTAGAGTTCTGAGCTCATAGTTTTAGTTCTACAGTTTTTTAGAAACCGTTTCGCATGCAGCTGAATTTAAAGCGCCCCATTATCTTCTTTGATTTGGAGACTACGGGGTTGAACATAACGAAAGACAAGATTGTTGAGATTTCCCTCATCAAGGTGTTCCCCGATGGACACGAGGAAGAGAAAACCCGACGCCTCAACCCCGAGATGCCCATCCCCAAAGAAGCGAGTGACGTGCATGGTATCCACGACGAGGACGTGAAGGACTGCCCCACTTTCAAGCAGGTGTCGAAGAGCCTTGCCCAGATTTTTGAAGGCTGCGACATAGGCGGCTTCAACAGCAACCGCTTCGACATCCCACTGCTGGCACAGGAGTTCTTCAATGCCGGCATCAAGTTTGACTTCAACAAATCCAAATTTGTGGATGTGCAGACCATCTTCCACAAGATGGAACCTCGCAACCTGGTTGCCGCCTACAAGTTTTATTGTGGCAAGGACCTGACAGATGCTCACTCGGCAAATGCCGACACTCGTGCCACCCTCGAGGTGCTGAAGGCTCAGCTTGATCGCTATGGTGACCAGTTGCAGAATGATGTAGAGTTTTTGTCGAACTATTCCAGCCAGAACCGCAATGTGGACCTCGCAGGGCGCCTTATCCGCAATGACCAGGGTGTGGTGGTGTTCAACTTTGGGCAACACAAGGGCGAGAGCGTGGAACAAGTGCTTGAGAAAACCCCACAATACTACGACTGGATTCAGAACCGCGACTTCGCCGAAGACACCAAAAATGTGCTACGCGAAATCTACATCAAGATGAAACAGCGCAACAGCACAGGTACGATACAATTTAAGTGAATAGTGCTTCGCACTGATTAAAGATTAGTGATTCCGGGTTAATAAGAAATCCACTTAACACTTATTTTTTGAATGTTGAAAGGAAAGAACATAATAGTAGGGATTACTGGTGGCATCGCTGCCTATAAGACGGCATCGCTGGTGCGACTTTTTGTGAAAGCGGGAGCCGGTGTGCAAGTGATAATGACGCCCAACGCCAGAGAGTTCATCACGCCTGTAACGCTCTCGACGCTGAGTGGCAAGCCTGTCATTAGCGAATTCTTCACTGCCAACACAGGCCAGTGGAACAGCCATGTGGATTTGGGACTTTGGGCCGATGCGATGGTCATCGCACCCGCAACGGCATCGACCATCGCCAAGATGGCGCACGGTGTAGCCGACAACATGCTCGTGACCACCTATCTCTCGGCAAAAGCACCAGTGTTTGTGGCTCCAGCGATGGACCTCGACATGTTCAAGCACCCCACTACCACTCACAACCTCGAACTCCTGCGCAGCTATGGCAACCACATAATTGAGCCTGCGGCAGGCGAACTTGCCAGCCACCTCATTGGCAAGGGGCGGATGGAAGAACCCGAGAAGATTTTTGAGGTTATTGACCGCTTCTTTGAACAGGGTCAAGACCTTACAGGAAAGAAGGTTATGATTACCGCCGGTCCCACCTATGAGAAGATTGACCCAGTGCGCTTTATCGGCAATTTCTCATCGGGGAAGATGGGCTTCGCCCTTGCCGAGGAATGTGCTGCACGTGGCGCTGAGGTAACCCTGATAGCTGGTCCCGTTGCTCTCAAGACCTCATCGCCAGCCATCAACCGCATCGACGTGATGAGCGCGCAAGAGATGCACGATGCAGCCATCAAGGAGTTTGCCAATAGCGACGTAGCAATACTCTGTGCCGCCGTTGCCGACTATGCCGTTGAGAACGCTGTTGACCACAAAATCAAGCGCGAAAAAGATGAGATTCCCGTCATCCGCCTCAAGAAGAACCCCGACATCGCCAAAGCGATAGGAGAAATGAAGAAAACTGGCCAGGTGACTATAGGCTTCGCCCTTGAGACCGACAATGAGGTAGAAAACGCCAAGGGCAAATGCCTGCGCAAAAACCTCGACTTCATCGTCCTCAACTCCCTGCAGAACAAAAACGCAGGCTTCCAAGTCGATACCAACGTCATCACCATCATCACCAGCGACGGCAAGAAATTGGATTACCCCTGCAAACCAAAAACCGAAGTCGCAAAAGACATTATTGATGTCTTGGCCAAAGATTATATAAAGTAAAAGAAATAATCCTCAAAAAGTTCCAAAAACCACGGCTCCACCGTGGTTTTTTTTTAATGCCAAAACCTTAACCGAAATCAAGATTTTTTAAAAAAAGCGTGGTGGAGTGAAACATTCTGTCATGCCTGTTACGTCTATAGCATGAAGCCGCATGGAGCGGTTATGTTTTTGAAATGATAAACAACAACATGATATGAGACGTACAGCTTTATTTATTGCAGCGATTTTTACCACTGTCGCAATGATGGCGACAACCTTCACCGGCACAGTGGTTGACGAGAACAAAAAACCTTTTGCCTTTGCAAATGTAGTGTTACTAACCCCAAAAGACAGCACATTCATAGCTGGCACGACGACTGATGAAGACGGCACATTTTCGTTGGACTGCTCTTGCGAGCAAGCATTGGTAAAAATCAGCTACATCGGCTATGAGACCATTTTCATCAATTCAAACGGCGGTGAAATGGGGACAATCCAATTGCAGCCCGAAGCCACGATGCTTGGTGAGGTAGTTGTAAAGGGCACACGCCCCACATTTAAAGTCACAACCGAAGGCATCAAGACCGACGTGGACGGCACATTGCTGAGCCGTGTGGGAACTGCCAACGATGTGCTCCAGAACGCGTTCCTGAAGGCGTGGGGCTCTTTGGACTTCTTCCATGGCGACTCCAAGCTGCTTACGTGGCTGTCGCGCATAGCCATCAACGAGGCCCTCGACTTCATGCGCAGGCAGAAGAGCCGTCCCACCGTGAGTGCCGACAACGAGGAGCTGGGACTGGCCAACCGTCTGGTGGCCGACAAATATTTCGACGGCGACGAGACGGAGGCACAGCTGCAAGAGGCCATAAGCCGATTGCCCGATGTGCAGCGCACGGTGTTCCAGCTGAGATACTACGACGAGATGAAATACAGCGAGATAAGCCGTATAACCGGCACCAGCGAAGGGGCACTGAAGGCCAGCTATCACATAGCAGTGAAGAAAATCACCGACTTTTTCAAGAATAGCGATTAAACCTTTACAGTGCTTTTACGTCTACTAAGTAAACAGAAAGGAGATGCAGCAGTTATGATGAACGAAGAGGATTATGTCAGAGAGCGAATGGGCGACCGCAATCCATTCACGGTACCAGAGGGGTATTTCGACCAACTGGCGGCGCAAATCATTGACCGCCTGCCGGCAGACGCCACAGCCGGCGGGCAGCAGACGGTAAGCTCCACGCTGGGGCCACAGCAACTGGCCTCTGCCGGCGGTCAGGGGCGGCGCAAAGCTATCATCAAGCACCTGCGCCCGATGTTGTATGCTGCTGCATGTGTGGCACTTGCAGTGTTCGGCGTGACAGTTTATCTGAACAGGGACAACCTTTCCGACAGCCAGCAGCACCTTGCCCAACAGCAGGAGACGGTGACATACAGCGACAACTATATCGACGAGGCGGCAGACTATGCCATGCTCGACAAAGATGACATCTATGCCAGTCTGATGGCAGATATATAAGTGAGAAGTGATGACTGATAATAAATAGGAGAAAAGAATAATGAGAAGGTTTTATGTTTTGATAATATCACTGGCAATGGTGATGGTCGTCTCTGCACAAGAGGGTGGGGGAGAGCAGCAGAAGTTCTC
>CALAVD010000460.1 GCA_937892085.1 uncultured Prevotellaceae bacterium | reverse complement strand
TATTTTCTTGTTTGATTGAGGCGGTGACATCAATGAATAATTATGTGGGATCAAAGTGTGTCGTTATTTAATTCGTGTTAGCTCTTCTTCTACATCAAAGTCTACATTTAGTAGAACCAACTTGTCGTTGCTGATGCTAATGATTTCATATTCTAACACTGACCCTGGAGCATTGCCAATTATTTCTTCTCGCAACTCGTCAATCTCGTTTTTGTAACGCTTCTTGTCGGCTTCGCTCATCGATTCTACTTGCATTGTGGCATTGTTGATGGTAATGGTGATAAACATACCGTCAAGCTTATAGCTGCCATAGGCCTTGCACACAATGGGATAATTGGTGCCGCCAAACTTCTCGGTGGTTGCGTCGCTCTCAACACATGTGCCGTCACTGTTGAGGGTTATAGAGAATGATTCACTGCCAGCGCTATATTCCCAAGAGCCAAAGATGCTCTGCGCCGATGTGTCAAGGCAAATTAATGCCATGAATAATGTTATTGCTATAATTCTTCTCATAATAATTTGTTTGAAATGTTAACCTAACTTCAACGCTGAAAAAAATTTTCAGCGTTGAAGTTGGGTTAATAGTGTATAAATAATCGCCAACTTGGATGCTTGGGCAGCGTTCCAGGTTGACAGCGGAAAGGTGTTCAAAGATGATGTGGACATCTGTCCGGTGATTATCGACAAGAAACTATCGTACATCCCTTGGGGTGGAGACAACAATCTGCCATACCAGATCCTTGATCTCATTGAGAGCGACGAGACGATTGTATTCAGCAAAAAGTTCAAGTTCCTTTTGCCTAAGTTCATGTGCTATAGAAACATCGTCATTGGTATTGGCAATAGAGTTGTTGCACCATCCTTCTTTAAGTCCTTTGTGTAGATGAGATAGCGATTACTTATGCGACTCGAGAATTTCTTGCAGAAATTATCAATAGACGCATGGGTGTTATAGCCAGATGATTTCACTTCAATAGGCCATAATTTGCTACCTCTCGAGAGTAAAAAGTCTACTTCATAATTATGTTTCCCATTTTCTGTGGGCCAAACGTGATAGAACAATCTATTGCCTGTAGACACAAGCATTTGTGCAACCACGTTTTCATAGACATAGCCGAGATTAGCCGACAGTTTGCCGGATAGCAGCTTTTGATAGATGATATTTTCAGTAACATCCTTATCCCAGAAAGCAAGTGTTATAAACAGACCTGTGTCACCAACAAACATCTTATAGCGGTCTTCGTCACTGTTGAGAGCCAGTCCAACGTGAGGATCATTTGCATGATATGAGAAGTTGACAACCATGCTATCCTTCATTGCTCGAAGCACCTCCAAGATATTCTTTCGCTCGCTATCGGAGAGGACACTCCCCACTTGATATCGGGAAGCATTTTTGCTTAGTTCTGACGGAATGGCACGGAACAACTGCGAGGCTCGTCCTGATGAGTCAATTTTGAGGAAGTCATCAAAGTATAGTTCTATTATCTCACGTTTTACAGTGTCGACCTTGCTGAGGTTATTGGTGTCAAGATATTCATTCACTGCCTGTGGCATTCCTCCTATTAGCATATAAAGGCGGAAATCAAGCATGCATTTGCGCAATGCTTGTCCAAGGGGCATCTGTTTGTCAAAGAACTGGCGCAGCAGTGGAATAGTTGCCGTGTCTCCTGCTGCCCACCGAAATTCTTCATAATCCATCGGATACATCTCAATGCGTGTCTCTTCACTAGGTATAATGATGTTTTCGGTGTTCTTTCGGATGCTAATCAATGAACCTGTTTCTATATAGTCATAGCGATGGTCTTTAACAAGATGCTTTATGGCTTGTCTAGCTATTGGGCATTTTTGTACTTCATCAAACACGATTACCGATCGGCGTTCAATAAGTACAACGTTGTAAATTGCCTGTAAGCGCAGAAATATATAATCAAGGTTCATCAAGTCGTTAAAAAGTGATATGACTTCATCCGACACACTTGAGAAGTCTATAAGAATATACGATTCGTACTCATTCTTGGCAAATTCTTCAACTATTGTGGATTTACCAACTCGTCGCGCCCCTTTGATAAGAAGGGCAGTCTTGCCGTCACGCTCTTGCTTCCACTGAAGCATGCGGTCATATATTTTCCGTTTAAAAACTCTTGTTGTTGCCATATTTATATTATATTTTTCGATGCAAAATTAAACAAAAAATCCAAAATCTCAAATTTTATTTGCCGCAAATATTCCAGAATCTCACTTTTTATTTACTGAAAATGTTCCAAAATCTCAATTTTTGCGCTTTGTAGTGTACCAGAGATCGGAAGA
>CALAVD010000459.1 GCA_937892085.1 uncultured Prevotellaceae bacterium | reverse complement strand
AACATTGCAAAGAGTGGCCGCAAGGTTTTATTTGTTGCCACAAAGAAGCAAGCCAAGCAAGTCGTTGCCGACCGCGCTACTTCGGTTGGAATGCCTTACGTTGTTGAGCGCTGGCCAGGCGGTATGCTTACCAACTTCCCCACCATCCGCAAGGCAGTGAAGAAGATGGCTTCTATCGACAAGATGTCAACCGATGGTACCTTCGACAATATGTCGAAGCGTGAGCGCCTCCAGATTACTCGTCAGCGTGCGAAACTCGAGAAGAACCTTGGCTCAATCGCCGAGATGAAGGCTCTGCCCTCAGCTCTCTTCGTTGTTGACGTGTTGAAAGAGCATATTGCCGTTGCCGAGGCTAACCGTCTGGGAATCCCAGTATTTGGCATCGTAGATACCAACAGCAACCCCGATAACGTAGATTTCGTAATCCCCGCTAATGACGACGCTTCAAAGTCAATCGATATTATCCTTAACACCGTGTGTGAGGCAATCAACGAGGGTATTGAGGAGCGCAAGATTGAGAAGATCGACAATAAGGATGAGGCTATCGAGGAAGAAGCTGAAGGCGCTGCCGAGGCTAAACCACGCCGCGAAAGAGTACGTCGCAAGGCTGCTCCCAAGGCCGAAACTAAGGAGGCTCCTGTAGCAGAGGAGCCCAAGGCAGAGGAGCCTAAGGCAGAGGAGCCTAAGGCAGAGGAGTCCAAGGCAGAGGAGCCTGCCGCTGCTGCCGAGGAAGAAGCAAAGGCCGAGTAATTCTCAAGAGTTCACTAATTAAGGTAATAATTTATAATTTAACACACTATTATGGCTGTTTCAATTAACGACATAAAGAAGTTGCGCGAGATTACCAACGCTGGTATGGTAGATTGCAAGAAGGCTCTCATTGAGGCTGAGAACGATATGGACAAGGCTGTGGAGATTATCCGCAAGCGTGGTCAGGCTATTGCTGCAAAGCGTGGCGACCGCACTGCTGCCGAGGGTATTGCTAAGTGCAAGGTTGTAGGTAACTTTGGTGCTATTGTAGCACTTAAGTGCGAGACCGAGCCAGTGGCAGGTACCGAGAAGTTTGTTACTCTCGCTAATCGCATCCTCGACGAAGCAGTTGCTGCAAAGGTACAGACCCTCGACGAGCTCAAGAACTTCACCTTCGACGGCGCTACCGTTGCCGAGCACATCACTGCTCTGAGCGGTATCACTGGCGAGAAGATGGAGCTTGGTGCTTACGAGTGCCTCGAGGCTGCTGGCATCGCTGGTTACAACCACTTCAATAAGAAGCTTTCTACTCTGGTGGCTTTCAACGCTCCTATCGACGAGGAGACTGGTAAGGCTGTGGCAATGCAGGTTGCTGCTATGCGCCCTGCTGCTGCCAACCGCGATCAGATTTCTCAGAGCGTGATTGACGAGGAGACTGGCATCGCCATCGAGAAGACCAAGAGCGAGCAGGTGCAGAAGGCTGTTGAGAATGCCTTGAAGAAGGCAGGTTTCAACCCTTACTACTGCGCTACCGAAGAGCATCAGGACGAGGCAGTTCGCAAGGGCTACATGACTCCCGAGCAGGTAGAAGAGGCTAAGAAGCTCATGGCTGAAACTGCCGACGCTAAGCTCAAGAGCATGCCTGAGCAGATGATTCAGAACATCGTTAAGGGCCGCATGGAAAAATTCTACAAGGAGAATATCCTTATGGAGCAAGAGTATGAGGCCAGCGAGGAGAAGGGCATGACAATCGCCATGTTCCTTGACAGGGCTCAGAAGGGTCTTATCGCTACTGACCTGAAGCGTGTAAATCTCAATGCCGACTAATTTATAGGAATTTTTCACAATTAAGAGGAGCGTCAGTCATACTGGTGCTCCTCTTTTTTAGTTGTTTATAGAAGTGTGGACTTTACAAGTTGGTTAGCAAGGCGATGACTTGTGGCATGATTGGTGTGCTGTCGTCGTTGGTGATTGTCATTACCGGAACAGTGACCTTGCTGAGTGATGTTGACTGTGAGTTGATTCGCTCAAGCACCTTGTGGCGAGAGGTGGCGTTGCGGCTTATTACCCTTGCAATGCGAGTTTCGAGAGGAGCCGAGACATTCCACACCTCATCTATCATGCTTTGCATTCCCGCTTCTACAAGGATGGCGGTCTCTACAAAGTTGAAACAGGTTGGACGGGAATTGTGCCAGTACAAGAGGTCGTCTTTCACTGCAGGATGAACGATGCCATTCACGGCCATGAGAGCTTCGTTGTCGTTGAAGATAATGGAGCTGAGTAATGGCTTGCAGATGGTGCCGTCGTGGTTGTAGATTGCCTCACCGAAGCGTGCCGTGAGTTGCTGCCTGATGGCAGGAGATGAATTCATGAGCCGCTTTGCCTGAATATCGCAGTCGTACACGTTGTGCCCCATGTTACGCAGCACTCTTGCGACCACGCTCTTTCCAGAGCCAATGCCTCCAGTGATTGCTATCAATTTTTTAGGTGTCATTATGTGTGTAGCTTAGTAGCGTTCAATCAGGTATCCCACGCTGTCGGTGGGTAATGTCACGTTAGTATAGTTGCCTGACACTTCACCTAACTTGATGTTCACCTTGTTACGGTTTTGGTCGATGTCGTTGTAATCGACAATCACAGTGAGGTTGACAGCCTCGCGGTAGTGACTCTGTGGCACGAGGAACGAAACGTCCACCGAAGGAGGGAATATGAGTATTTTAACACCCTGTGGCTGATTTCTCACCGATATTGAGGCATTATAGTCTTTCCTGATGAGAGGCTCAACGGGAACGGTGAGTTTCACTTTGTCGGGTATTATTCTCACATTGTTGATGCTCTTCATTGCTACTTCCTTAGTGAAAGTGGAAGTGAGGTTTGCCACTTCAACGGTAGAGATGTTCACCTCATTTATTTTGAACAGAGTGGCTTGATCAAGTGCATAGATTATCACCGAGTCGGGGTCGGTTGTTATCATGTCGGGGTTAATGACAAATTGCTTGTCGGGGATGATGTTCTTGATGTTGTCCTCCCAATTTACCGGTACCTTTTTCCCTGGTAACGTGGTATATTTTGAAACTATGCTCTCGGGGAGAACTTTAATGATAGTAGCCTCGTTGTTTTTTAATGCTCTTCTCACCTCACTAATCAGCTGATAAGAAGAAATCTCGAAGGCTTTGTTCTTTTCGTTATTGTACTTGTTGAAGTCAATCTCGATGCTTGGTGTTGACTTGAAGAAGGATTTAAGGAAAGAGAGTCCTCGGTCTTTCATTGTCACCGTGATGCTCGATGGCACATCGTTTATTAGAGTGACATTTTTAGGCTTCTTCACCGTTACATTGATGGTGATGTCGTGTGTCATGTTGTTGTTGAACGTGAGCAGCACCCAGAACAGGGCAGCTATCAGCACAAAAGTCAAGAACAAGAAGGTTTCTTTGCTTGAAAGCTTCTTGTAAAGTGACGACAACCAATTAAATTGCTGCTTGATCCAACTCATAACGCGTGTGAACTGTTGCAATAATAATAGTAGAGTAGTGCAATACACACTACTTTACTATTAAGGTGGGTTCTATAAATTAATAAAATGTTGAGATGAGTTCTTGGCTGTTTTTGTTTCTTTTCGGCATCTGCTTCGTTAAACCCTTGCAACATAGCCCGCTATGCCGCTGCTGCTTTAACTTCGCATCTGCACGAAAATAAATCAAAAACATCGCAAGTTAATTTATAGAACCCACCTAAAGTCACATTAATAACCTTACTTCTTCATTGATAGCAGGATATTGTAGATGCAGGTGATATCGACGGTTGTAATCTCGCCGTCGCCATCTACGTCGCTGGTGGCGATGTAGGTGGTGTCGCCGTTGAGCAGATAGTTGTAGAGGCAAGTGATATCAACCGTTGTCACCTCGCCGTCGCAGTTCACGTCGCCATAGACACCGCCAGCGAGTGTGGTTACCGAAATCAGGTTAGACCACTTGCTCTGCTTGGTGCCAAACACTGCCTTCACATCGTAGAGGTAGGTAGTGGCAGGGTCAAGGTTGGTAACCTTGTAGCTGTTGGCGGTGATGCCGGTGAATGTTACGCCGTCGAGGTCTATCGACTTAGCAGTGCCAGCATGGTCGCCATCGATGATGTGGATGCTGGTGAGAACTACACGCTTGCCATTGGCGGTAGTCTCAAACTTCACTTGCTGTCCATCGGCCGCATTGCAGTCGAGAACTACGGTGTAAGTGTCCTCGGTGTTGCTTGCTACAGTAACGGTCTCTGAAGCGTCACCGCAAGAAACGATGAAGTCGCAGTTGGTGTCGTTGTTATAGGCTTTAGCCTTGAATGTCACTGTCACCTTGCCATTGCTCGTTGACAAGTCAAGAGCTGGAGAAATGAGAGTTCCTACCGAAGAGCCAGTGCCCAAGCGGATGCCACCAACGACCTCATAGAGCTTAGAACCTGTCCAGCCGGCATTTTCCATGTAGTTATCAAGAGTTGAGCCCAAGTCGACAGAACCAGCCTTAGTGAAATTAGCGAAGCTCTCAGTGAGGATGTCGTAATTCTTAGGAACGATGCGCAGGATGTAGCTGTCGGCACCGGCGCAAGGGTTCCAGTTGGCAACGAAGCTGCTGGCAGTAATCTCGGTAGCAGCAGTAGCCACTGGTGTCTCAAGTTGATTGAGAGGAGTCTTGAAACCTATCTCCAGGAGGTCGGGATAAGAGCCGCCGCCTGTCAATTGTACCATATAGATTTTTGACTCATCAAGCTGTGCCGAAGTGATAACACCATCGCTGCCTTGCTTAGAGTCAACAGCGCTAGTAAAAGGTGTTACGCTTCCATTGGCATTGAGTGAGCACTCATAGATTTCCAGTGATGCGCTCGAACTAGAGTAACTGCTTCCCTTGACAAAGGCCTTAACTTGAGAGCAGTTGGTCACATAGAAGGTCTGATTTCCACTGCCATAAACCGAGTAGGCCTGGTTGCTGCCAAAGTAAGTGTTTTGTCCTGGGAACACATCAGTTGCGCTCCAAGTGTTGTTGTATTGAGTAAGCGATGTGCTGGCCAACCAGTTCTGGGTGGCATCGGCCTTCTGGGCGCCATAGTTTGAGATTGTGAGCCAAGCGCACTCCTCATTCTCATACTCGGTGTATTTGTATATAGTGCTCATACCATCCACATTAGCCCCAGCCTCATCGATGGTCTCATAGCTAGCGATATTGAGGAATGGGTCAACAGCAGTGCCACCATCACGAGCTATTGCCGTGAGGCTCACAGTCTTGCTTTGGGCACCCTCGCTGGCCAATGTTATTGAGCCGGTGAAGTTGCCCTCGGCTGCCGAGTTAAATGACACAGTCACTGTTACAGGAGTGTTGACGTCGGTGCTATTATGTGAGATGGTAGCAGGCGAAACAGAGAACACGCCCTTGCTGTCGTCGAGCGTGAGGGTGACGTCATTGGTCAGGAATGCTCCAGTGACAGTGATAGTCTTTGTCACGGTCTTATCAAGCGTAGCGGCGAAGTCGAGGCTCTCGGGCTCAACGATAAGAGTGGGAACACGTGGTGCTGCCACACCGCTCAGAGGCACGGTAACAGTCTCGGCATCGGCGCTGGTGAGAGTGAGAGTTGCTGTAGTCTCGCCAGCTGCGGTGGGCGCATAGGTAACGGTAACGTCAACACCATTGTAGGCGTCCTCGGCACTGATAGTGGTGGGCGACACGCTATAGGCGTTCGAACCGCTCTTAGCAATACTGATGGGCTGGGTGAGGTTATAGCCCTTCACGGTAATCACCTCGGTATAAGTCTCACCTTGATACCCCTCGAATGCCACCTCAGCAGGGTTGGCAACGATGGTTGGACCCTGATGCTGGAGGATATATTCGATACCAGCCAGAGCGTTGATGATACCATGTCCACGTGCCTTAACCGGGCTGGTAGAGCCAGCGGGATAGGCTGTGGCAGTCTCGGCGATCACCTCTTTTATGCGGTCAACATCAAGAGTGGGGTCGGCTTGCAGATACAGAGCCACCACGCCGGCGGCACATGGAGTAGCCATGGAGGTACCACTCATTTCACCCCACTTGTAGGTGGTGCCATTGAAAGTGGTGCTCCATGTTGAAGACTGATAAGAGTCATAGCCGTTGATTGAAGAAACCACATAGTGACCGGGAGCGGTAATGAATGGCTGATCTACGCCATTGCAGTCGGTACCATAGCTCGAGAAATAGGCGACATCACCCTGACCATAGCCATCGGTGGCTTTTGAAGCTTGTGCTCCCACAGCAATTACCTTGGGAGAAGTCATGTCGTCGCACATCGAGCCATCGTAGGTGCCTGGAGTAAGAGTGTATCCACTCACACTGCCCGAAGTGGCGAGAGTACTGTAATAGCAGTCGGTATATACATTGATGGTATTTCCACCCTTACCTTTTATGATGTAAGTAGCCGACGAGGCACTGCTCTCAATGTAGAGATTGTAGCGGTTGTTAGCGGCATCCACACCACCCGAAACAGTCACGCTGCTAAAGGTTCCGCTGGTCATCCAGTCGCTCTGAGAGCCGTTAACAATCACTTTTATCTGAAGCTCATCGCTGGTGCTGTTCCAGATGTCGCAAGCACCAGTAGCCGAGCCCCACCAACTGCCTGACACGTTGTTGATAACAGCCATACAGTCGTCATCGCTGGCGAGGGTCTTTTCAGCATGTCCCACTACGTCGGCCTCGTTACCGGCAGCGAGAAGTATCACGGCACCGTAGGTGTTAGCAACTTCGGTATAGACGCGGCTGATGTAGCTCATGCCGTCGTGAGGACCGATGTCGCTACCCAGGCTGATGCTGATAACACAGGGCTTACCAAGCTGCTGAGCATACCAACCGATATACTTTGCAGAGCTTGCGATAGCGGCATCAGTAAGGCTGGAGCCGCAGCCGCACAGCACGAGGTCGGCCTCGGGAGCCATACCAGCATAGTCGCCCACTTGAGAACCGGCGGCACAACCCGTGGTGTGGGTGCCATGGCTCTCACTGCTGTCGTCGGTGGTGAGGGCAGCAATCTGGCTGGCGGTGGTGTACTGGTAACCCATGAGCTCAACACCATCGATAGTGGCCTTGGAGCCACCGTTGGCGCTGCTGGCATTAGGCATATACACCGCCTTCACGCGAGTAGTTCCGTCAGCATTAAGAAATGCTCGGTGGTTGAACTGAATACCATCGTCAATGAGACCAACTACCACGCCCTGACCAGTAAATCCCTGGGGAAGACCATAGTTGGTTCCATTCCATGCCTTGTCGGAATTAGTAATAGTCTTTGCCACATCGGTGAGCAGGCGCGAGTTACGAGAAATACCCACTTGCTCTACACCTTTAATTCGAGATACGGCCTCGATTTTGTTGACGGGAACACTGGCAGTGACAAAATCGCTGAACTTGCCAGTCACTTTCACTCCTGTAGCCTCAAGCTCGGCTATCGAAGCGCCTTTGAGAGAGATGAAGCATTCCACATACTCCACCCCGTTTACTGTCTTTGGAGAAGCAAGAATAGACTTGCCCTCTGGTGCCTGCGCTACCGCATTGGCGCGGTTCTGCAGGAACACCCTCGTTGGCGCACTCAGCTTATCGCCGGCTGTCATAGCTAACGATGCGCTAATCGCCAAAAGGATTAGAATAAATTTTTTCATGTGAATGATATTAAAAATAAATTTCCTTATAAAAATCTCGCAAATTTACTGAAAAATAATTGAATATTCATTGTTTTCTTTGAAAAAAAGGGGGAAATATAAGAAAAATATACAATTATGCAAAAAGCGCCCATATTCAATGAGCACTTTAACAAAATGAATATCAACTATTTAAAAACTAATTTCCCAAGAG
>CALAVD010000458.1 GCA_937892085.1 uncultured Prevotellaceae bacterium | reverse complement strand
CGGGTGGCTCCGGCTCTACCTTCACGCCTCCTGACGAGAAGGCTGAGCGCAAAGCGGAAGCTGAGCGTAAGAAGAAGGAACGTGAGGCTCGTGCAGCGCAGCGCAAAAAGGAGCAGGACGCTGCTAAGGCTAAACGCCTCGCAGACCGTGTCGCCAAGCAGGAATACCAGCAGGCTCTCAAAGATACAGTAGAAGACCGTGCCAAAGCCGAGACCGAAGCCTTGCAACTCTACAAAGCCGGTGAGCTTGGCTACTATGAATATCTCGACCGCATGGCCTCTATCGAGGAGGAATTCTGGAACTCGCGCCTCGATACCTATGAGGCTTTCGGCAAGGCTGAGGGCGATGAGTATGCCAAAGACGCAAAGAAACTCGAGGAGGCAAAGACGAAGCATGAGCAACAGATGACGCAAATTCAAGTCACCGCAGCACAGCAGCGTCGTGACCAGGCTAAGCTGGATGCCGAGATGGAGTTTTACAACCCCGACAATAAGGATGCGTTCCACAACCAGCGATGGCTGAACGACCGACGCGCTAAGCTCGAACTTGACTACCTGCAAGAGGTGCTGAAAATCCATAAGGAAGGCTCGAAAGAATGGCTCGATGCCGAGAAGGCTCTTGACAAAGCTGTCAAGGAGGAGGAACTGCGTCAGCGCAAGCAGCTTGAGGAAGACCTGTCTGCTTGGCTATACATCTATTCGCAGCAGGGGGCTTTTGACCGCATGAAAGCCGAATTGGCCGTGGTCGATGAGATGCACAAGCAAGAAATCATCAAGGAGGAGGAAGTCGAGGAAGCCAAGGCTGCCATCCGCAAGAAATACCGCGACGAGGTGAACTCCAAGACCGGCACCAAAGCTCCTAATCAGGACTTCACCGATGCCAAGGATGACTACGAAAAGCAGCTCAAAGCGCTTGAGGATGCGCGAGCACAGGGACTGATAGACCAAGAGGACTATGAGTCGCGCAAGTTCCAGATCACGCAGAACTACCACAACAAGATTGTGGAGCTCATCAGCGGGCAAGGCAACGAATGGGCGACTATGGTGACCACACTGGTCGAGACGTGGAAGTCGGCTTTTGAGAACTTAGGCTCCACGCTGCCTGAGAAACTCAAATCGATTGGCGACATGGCGGCAGCGGCCTTTGCCGTGATGAATGCCGGCATCAAGTCATACACCGACTATGCTAATGCCAGCCGTGACCTTGAGGTCAAGAAAGTGGAAAAGAGTTATGACGCACAAATCGAAGCAGCTGGCAACAATGAGAAGAAACGCAAGAAACTGGAGGAACAGAAGCAGAAAGAGGTCGCTGCAATCAAGACCAAGTACGACAAACGCGCTATGGCGATGGAGATGGCGCAGGCCGTTGCATCGACAGCGATGGCTGCGATTAATGCTTATGCCAGCGCAGCGCAGGTGCCAATGATTGGTTACATCCTCGGCCCTATCGCCGCAAGCATGGCACTGGCTGCCGGTGCCATGCAGATTGCCACCATCAAGAAGCAGCACCAAGTGCAGCAAATGGGCTACTACGAGGGCGGCTTCACAGGGCGTGACCCGAACAACCGCCGCGAGGTGGGCGTGGTGCACGCCAATGAGTTTGTCGCCAACCACCGTGCGGTGGCTAACCCCGAGCTGCTGCCTGTGCTTCGTCTGATAGACCAAGCGCAGCGCAACAACACCGTGGGCTCGCTCACCAGCGAGGACGTGAGCCGCGCCCTGGGGCAGGGTGCCATACTCGGCGACGTGACCGCCGCCCAGCAGCGCACCGCAGCCCGTGAAGACCGCTCGATGCAGCTGGTGGCTGCCTCCATGGAGCAACAGACGGCAGCCATCAACGAGCTCAACAACCGCCTTGCCGACGGCATTGAGTCGTTTATGGTGATGGACGGTGAACGGGGCTTCGACCGCTCGTGGCAACGCTACCAGCGCATGCGCGACAATCCCAAAAGGTAGTTATGCAATCCTTATAAATATTTTAGTTTCAACGTTTATATAGTAACTGATGGGTGGCGGTGTCCGTGACGGTCATCGCCACTTTCCCTCCATCTCCCTCCCAGACCTACCCTCAATGTTAATAAATTGTTGAAATCTAAAATATTTTGTTGATAATTCGGAAATTGTTGCTACCTTTGCCACCACATAGAAATGATGAGTTACAGCGATATGCTGTAAGTTTGACGGTCAGCTTGCTGTGAAGCAGGCTGATTTTTTGTTGGCACAAAATTTGCACAGTCCAAAATTAGGACATATCTTTGCAACCTCAAACATCATTTCTATGTGCAGATTCCTCGTTAATATATTATTGGTCATGTGCGTTGCCCTGCCGTCGTGGGGCAGGTTCGCAGGACTCGCCTATGTGGGCGAGGTGGAGTGGAATAAGTATGACAAGACCGCTTTCATGCTTCAGTGCGACACTATAGCCACCGACACGGTGTGGTCGCTGAAACTGCAGGGCTTTGTCTCGGTTGGCTATAAGCTGCTCATCAAGACCGGCGACGGCAAGGTGCTGGAGCTGGACCCATACGACCTCAAAACCGACCATGTGACCGACAGCGTGGGGCACAGCCCCATCACCGGCGAGATTATGGAGTTCTACCACTATGAGCATGTGCTGTACTACCACATCACCGGCACGGCTCTCAACTACATCGCCGAGCATGGCATCAGCAAACTGCGCTGCGGCTATGACGCTATGTATAGAGATAAGGTGTACCGCCGCAACGAGTTTGGCAATGACTTGACCGAGGCGTATAAGAAGATTCTTGAGCGTATGTCGCCCGACTATGTGCCACCGAAAAAACCGTCCATCCGCGACGGCTTCTAAAATATGTTCTAAAACATGGTTTTGAAAATAATAGTTAAATTATTTTAATAAAAATTATACTCAAAGAAGAAATATCACAGATAATTATAAAAATTTCGATTACACTATAGAAAATAATACAGTAGATCAATTAAAAAGAGACGTATTTAAAATATTGGAGGAATTTGAATGGAAGAAATAACAGAATTTATAAGAAATTATAATTTAACAACAACTAAGACTATAAAAGAATTTACTCCTGCTGATAATGGTATAATAGATATAGATTAGCCCAATA
>CALAVD010000457.1 GCA_937892085.1 uncultured Prevotellaceae bacterium | reverse complement strand
CGATGCCGTCGGCCATCTCCATGATGCCGCGCTTGATGCCTTGCAGCTCGTCGCCAGTGCCCGCGAGTTGTATGAGCAGGAAGAAATCCACCATCGAGTGTACGGCAGTTTCGCTCTGTCCCACACCCACGGTCTCCACAAAGATGTTGTTGTAGCCGGCAGCCTCACACAGCACTATTGTCTCGCGCGTCTTGCGTGCCACGCCGCCCAGCGATCCTGCCGAGGGGGAAGGGCGGATGAATGCACGCGGATGCACCGAGAGTTTCTCCATGCGTGTCTTGTCGCCCAAGATGGAGCCATTGCTGCGCTCACTGCTGGGGTCAATGGCAAGAACCGCGAGTTTGGCGTTCTCGTCTTGCAACACATGCAGGCCAAACACGTCGATTGATGTGCTCTTTCCCGCTCCTGGCACGCCCGTGATGCCTATGCGCCGCGACTGCCCGGTGTGTGGCAGGCATTTTTCTATCACCTCTTGTGCTATAACCTGATGGTCGGGGTTTAGGCTCTCAACGAGCGTCACGGCTTGTCCCAGCACGGTGGTATTCCCTTTGAGAATGCCCTCCACATAGTCGTTGACCGTGAGTTGCGGTTTGCGCTTGCGCCGCTTCATATATGGGTTTACGATAGGCATCTGCTCGATGCCGGCATTCACCTGTAGCCCCGTATATTGCTCGTCGTTCTCAGGATGGTCGATGTTAGGGGTTTCCACATTGTGATGCTTAGCGATTTCCTCTTGCTCCTGCTGCGAGAAAAAGCGCTTGTCGCCCTCGCTTATAGTGTGTTGAGTTATTTTGTTATTAGCCATTATGTAGTTTTTAGTTTTTAGTTCTTAGTTTTTAGGGGAGAGGGGAGAGGGTAGAGAGGAGAGTCAATTCAGCATTCCGCATTATTTTATTTCTCCCACCACTCTCACCGTTGCTCTTGGACCGCTGGGGTCGTTAGTGATGATAGTGAGTTGCGAGTTGAGGATATTGCCGCTCGCTTTGTTAGTATTCACTTTGATGGTGACAGTTGCCTCCTTGCCAGGTTTGAGCAGCGTTTTGTCGCATTTGGTGGTGATGGCCTTGTCGGTCGACATCACACGGCGCACTATAAGGTTGCTCTTGCCGGTGTTCTTAATGGTGAAAGAACTCTCGGCAACCTCACCGGTCTTAAGATTGTTGAAAACGATTTTGTCGGTGAGAATTTGGCACACTGGTGCTTCGACGCGTTCCTCATCGGTCAATTGCGTGAAGTCTTCCACCACATTCACCACTATATTTGCATCGGCATGGATGGGTGTCTTGTCGCCGTGTAGTGTAGTGGCGACTATGGTGATGTGGTCGTCGTTGATGCCCCACAAAGGTGTGCGCATAGTGTCGAAGAAAAACGTCAGGGTGCTGATGGCGCCTGGTGCCACCGTGTCGGGGACGGCATGAGGCGTGATGTGGCTGGTGTTGTTGTCGAAGGTGATAACCAGTGTGTCGTTGCCCGAGTTGTAGGCGGTGATGCTGTTGTTGCGCAGTAAGCCTTTCTTGACTTCGCCAGCTGCCATCGTTAGGTTGGTAAACTGGAGGTTGCCCGCCCCAACGGGGAAATGGGTGCGTACCGACTCGGGGCTTCCCACTACTATCCCCTTGATGGTTAGGCGAGTGCGATTGGGTGTGGTGTTGGTATAGACCCACACGCTTTTCTCGAAAGGTCCAGGTCTGCCAGTAGGGGTAAAGGTAACATCGATGACATCGCTGGCTGCTGGGGCAATGGGTGCAGTGGGATGGCTCACGACGGTGCATCCGCAGGTCGATTTCACCTGGGTTATCACCATCGTTGAGTCGCCGGTGTTAGCGACAACAAACTGGCACGTCTGCTTGCCGGCGCTCTCATGGAAAGTACCAAAGTCGTGAGTTGTCTCGTTCCATGAAGCGACGGGCTGCGCCATCAAGCTGCCCGAGAAAGCTATTATCGCCAGCAAGATGGTAGCGATATGCCGCCACGCTTGCCTCACCTATTTCTCTCTGCTTTTAGGGATGATGGTTCCTGTGATGGTGAGTGTTGAAACTTTGTCGGGGCAGTTGGTCTTCACCTTGATGGTCTTGCGGAAGGTGCCTGCTCGCCCCACTGGGCTGAATGTCACTTCCACTTTGCCTTTTTTGCCGGGCTTGATGGGCTTAGCAGTGTAACTGGGTCTTGTGCATCCGCAGGAAGCCACTGCATCGACGATGACGAGCGGTTTGTCGCCGGTATTTTTAAATTCAAAGGTATGTTTCACAGTGCCTTTCGACTCCTTGATAGTGCCAAAGTCGTGAGTGACAGCCTTGAATTCGGCTTTGGGTTGCGCCATGATAGCAATCTGGCACAATACCGCTGCAATAGTAAAGATAATAAATCGTTTCATATTGGTTGATTTGTTATTTGTGGCAAAATTACAAAGAAAACGTGTCATTACCACAATATTTACCTTTAATTATTTATAAAAGATTCTTACTTATAGACTATCATAGCATTGCAAAGGTTTATTAGTCTGATTTTTTTAATCCATTAAATAGAAAAAGGTACACCGATTAGGGTTAAAAATGCTCTTTATTCAGAATAAAAATGTTAAACTGGCTGATAAAATTGGAATAATGGATAGTATTTTATTACCTTTGCATTTAAATAATGAAAAATACTTTTATTATGCGAGTATATGTTTTCTTAATTTTCACATTACTATTATCACTAGCAACTCGTGCTGGTAACGACGACGAGCATGAGGTGAAAGTGGTTGGAGACAAGAACTATAACAATAATGGTCTTGTCTATGATGGTATTGATGTGTCTAATTATCAGAAGGATATCAACTGGCGAGCTGCTGCCGAGGATCCTTCAATCAAATATGTATATGTTAAGGCTACAGAAGGTGCTACACACAAGCAACACCGCTATCGTGCCAATATAGAGAATGCCCGCAAACATGGCGTGAGGGTGGGAAGTTATCATTTCCTGTCAACTACATCGCCCATTCGCAAGCAGTTTGAGAACTTCATAAGCATGGCGAAGCCCGAAGAGCAGGACCTTATTCCTCTTCTTGATGTCGAGACACACACTGGTTGGAGTGCCAAGCAGCTACAAGACAGTGTCAAGCTGTTTTGCAGCCTACTTGAAGATTATTATGGCTGCAAACCAATGATTTACACCAATGTGAGTTATTTCAACACTTTGTTGGGATATGACTTCAGGAACTATCCGCTCTTCATCGCCCGTTACTCAAAAAGTGAGCCCCAGCTTAACTTCGGCGCAAAATGGATTTTGTGGCAGTTCAGCGACAAAGGCATTATCAACGGTATAGACGCTAGAGTGGATTTGAGCCGCTTTAACCGTGGCTGCTCGCTAAATGACATTACTTATCATCGAGCCAAGACGAAGAATAAGGGCAACAAGCAGCGCCCTGATGTGCCACGGCCTAAGCCCAAGAAAGAAGAACCTAAGCCCGAAGTGCCTTATCCTCCTGCCAAGAAGACCAATCAAAGCAGCAAAGAAAAGACTGAGGCGCAGAA
>CALAVD010000456.1 GCA_937892085.1 uncultured Prevotellaceae bacterium | reverse complement strand
CACTGGTGTTTGAGACCAGCGCGTCTACCGATTCCGCCATCTGGGCTCGAAAAGCGGTGCAAAGGTAGTGCATTTTTTTTAAATGACAAATAGTTGCGCCATTTTTTCGTCGATTTTTTGTTTTTCCTCCGAGAATTGCGATACTAATCAACGTGAAAACTAACGGTTTATTAGTATTTTATATTGTTATAAAATTCATCATTTTAATTATGCTTTAAGAATTGTGCATTAAGAATTTTTTTCGTATCTTTGCATTCTGTTTTTTTGTGAAAGGCAGAGATATGGAAGTCAACTTTATGACACAGGGGGTTGAGATGCCTTGCTTTGACCAGGAGAAGATTAGTGCCTGGATCGAGGCTGTGGCTCGCGCGCATGGAAGGACCGTGGGTGCGCTAACCTATGTGTTCTGCGATGATGAGTACATCTTAGCTACCAACAGGCAGTTTCTTCAGCACGACTACTATACCGACATCATTACCTTTGACTACAGCAATAGCCACCGCATCGGCGGCGACATGGTGATCTCGCTCGACACGGTGCGCAGCAATGCCGAGATGCTTGGCGTGGGCTACAACAGCGAACTGCTGCGTGTCATCATCCACGGAGTGTTGCACCTGTGCGGCATAAACGACAAAGGTGCCGGCGAGCGCGAGATTATGGAGCAGCACGAGAACGAGGCTTTAGCTATGCTTAACTCAATGCAGAATTAATAATTCATAAAGCAGGATTATTTTAGCTATGAACTATTAACTCTTAACTATGAACTGATGAGATACGATTACGACGTTATAGTGATAGGTGCCGGTCATGCCGGCTGCGAGGCGGCTTGTGCTGCGGCACGGTTAGGCAGCACTACCCTACTCATTACCATCGACATGAACAAGGTGGCGCAGATGAGCTGCAACCCTGCCGTTGGCGGCATCGCCAAGGGGCAGATAGTGCGCGAGATTGACGCATTAGGTGGACAGATGGGTATCGTCACCGACCGTTCGTCGATACAGTTCCGTATGCTCAACCGCAGCAAGGGTCCGGCGATGTGGAGTCCGCGCTCACAGAGCGACCGCACGCGCTTCATTGAGAACTGGCGCAAGATTCTTGACACTACACCTAATCTATATATGTGGCAGGATAGTGCCACAAGCCTCGTCATTGGCGATGGCATGGTAAGAGGCGTGAAGACTGCCTTTGGCGTGACGTTTAATGCTAAAGCTGTCATCCTCACGGCAGGCACTTTCCTCAACGGGCTGATGCATGTGGGCAGCGTTCAGGTGGAAGGCGGTCGAGTGTCGGAGCCAGCGTCGCACGGCATCACCGAGCAGTTGGTGAAAATGGGCTTCAGCGCCAATCGCATGAAGACCGGCACCCCCGTTCGCCTGGATGCCCGCACCATCGACTACAGTCAGGCGCAGCGTCAAGACGGCGAGAGCGACTTTCACCATTTTTCCTATCTTCCTGGCGTGCGCAGTGAGCTCAAGCAGCGCCCCTGCTGGATAGTATATACCAACGAAGAAGTTCACCGCGTGCTTCATGAAGGACTCCCCTACTCTCCTCTCTACAATGGACAAATTCAGAGCGTGGGACCACGCTACTGCCCGAGCATTGAGACCAAACTGGTGACCTTCCCCGACAAAGACTCGCATCAACTTTTCATAGAGCCCGAGGGAGAGACCACTCAGGAGATGTATCTCAATGGTTTCTCGTCGTCGATGCCCTGGGATGTGCAGATTGAGGCGTTGAGCAAGATTCCTGCCCTGCGCGAGGCTCAGGTATATCGCCCTGGTTACGCTATAGAATATGACTTCTTCGACCCGCGTCAACTCTCGCACACCTTAGAGACAAAGCTGGTGAAAAACCTGTTCTTTGCTGGTCAGGTCAATGGCACCACGGGCTATGAGGAGGCCGCCGGGCAGGGACTTATTGCAGGCATCAACGCGCACCAGAGCATTAATGGCAAGGAACCTTTCGTGCTCAACCGCGACGAAGCCTACATAGGTGTGCTTATCGACGACCTGGTGACGAAAGGCGTAGATGAGCCTTATCGCATGTTCACCTCGCGTGCCGAGCACCGCATATTGCTGCGTCAGGACGATGCCGATATGCGCCTCACACCACGCGGCTATGAGATAGGTCTTGCCACGCAACAACGCTATGACCTGATGGTTGCGAAACGTGAGCAAGTGGATGATTTAGTGCAGTTTGCCCGTGATTTCTCGGTAAAGGCATCGGTTATTAATCCGGCACTTGAAAACGCTGGTTTACAACCACTTAAGCAGGGATATAAACTGTATGACCTTCTGCTGCGCCCACAGTTTGATATTCAGCAACTTGCGCAGTTTATCCCTGCCCTTCACGATAAGATTGAAGCCCTTGAAGAAGCGCGCCGCGGCGAGATTGTGGAGGCCGCCGAGATTAAGATAAAATACCACGGCTACATCCAGCGTGAAGAGTTGATTGCCGAAAAGATTGGCCGACTCGAACAAGTAAGGATAAAGGGAAAGTTTGATTACTCCTCCATCCAGCAAATCTCCACCGAGGCACGCCAGAAGTTGGCGAAAATCGACCCTGAGACCATCGGTCAGGCCTCACGCATCCCCGGCATCTCTCCGAGCGATATAAACGTACTTCTCATTCTTATGGGACGATAAATGATCAAGTGTTTCACGTGAAACAATCATCACCTCTCCCCTATTCCAAATAATGAACAATAATGAAAACAAAATATTTCAGTTGTTATGAAAAAAGAAAAAATTGAATTTGTGAAAAGCAAAGTGAGGAACATTCCCGACTTCCCTGTGAAAGGCATCCAGTTCAAGGATCTCACCACAGCATTCAAGGATTCCGAGTCACTCAGAATAATGTGCGACGCTTTGACCGAACTCTATAAAGATAAAGGCATCACCAAGGTGGTGGGTATTGAGGCTCGAGGCTTCATCTTTGGCGCTATCCTTGCCGAGAGACTCGGAGCAGGCTTTGTGCCACTGCGCAAGCCGGGCAAACTCCCTGCAAAGACAATCAAGAAAACTTACACCAAGGAATATGGCGATGACACCATCGAGATTCATGAGGACGCCATTAGCGAGAATGATGTGGTGCTCATGCACGACGATTTGCTGGCAACGGGTGGAACCATGGCTGCTGCCCTCGACTTAGTCAGGACTATGAATCCCAAGGAGGTTTACATAAACTTTATATGTGAGTTAGTAGATCTCAAAGGTCGCGCCCTCTTCCCCGACGTGGAAGTTACATCGCTCTTCGACTTCGAAGGAGAATAATTGAGAGTGCAGAGACCAGATTTCAGAGACCAGAAACCAGAATCAGAAATCAGAGGTCAGAAATCAGAGGTCAGAAATCAGAGGTCAGAAATCAGAG
>CALAVD010000455.1 GCA_937892085.1 uncultured Prevotellaceae bacterium | reverse complement strand
AGCGGCACTTAAACAGGTTTCAAGTTGTGAGTTCCTTCCGATGGAAGCTGTCAGAACGAATGTGTTAGGTACAGATAACGTTCTACATGAAGCAATCGCTGCTAGGGTTAAGAAGGTTGTGTGCTTAAGCACTGATAAGGCAGCATATCCCATCAATGCTATGGGAACCAGTAAGGCAATGATGGAGCACGTTATTAAAGCCAATGCAAGAGTGGCAGCAGAGCGTGGAGATACAACAATCTGCTGCACAAGATATGGTAATGTAATGTGTAGCCGCGGATCCGTTATACCGCTTTTTATAGACCAGATTAAGAGAGGACAGGCGATAACCATTACAAATCCTGAGATGACTAGATTTATGATGACTTTAGAAGATGCTGTCGATTTAGTTTTATATGCTTTCAATATTTTTTTAGTGGATTTGACTATGGCTCTTTTTGCTCGTGTTGTTTCTAATTTATCTCATCAAAAGATAGACGGTGTAGCCAATGTAGATGGCGATGAAGATGATGCCCTCGATGCGGTCGAATTTTTGCTTCTTGAAGGTGAAGATGGTGATAAAGACGCAGATTGCCGCCACGAGTGCCATCAGGTAGTCAACCACGTTGATTGTGGTCAGAGTGTAAGGATGAATTGTTGATGACACTCCCAGAATCATTAGCAGGTTGAACACGTTGGAGCCAATGACGTTGCCCAGCGCCAACTGTGGATTTCTTTTGCAAGCAGCGATAATGGCGGTGATGAGTTCGGGCAACGAGGTGCCCACAGCCACGATGGTGATAGAAATCACGGCATCGCTCATGCCCCATGTCTTTGCGAGGGTCTTGGCGGCGTCGAGGAACATGTTGCCTCCCCATAGCAGCGCACCTAACGACACGGCGGCAATCGCCCACAGCAGCATCACATTCTTTCCTGTGAGGCTCGATGATGCCTCTTCGTCGGCCTCGGCGAGCGCCTGCTCCGGGTTCTTGCCCTTGCGCAGTATCACAAAAGCCATATAGACTATGAAAACCAACAGCAGAAATGCGCCATCGAGCCTGGTGAGTGTGTTTTCGCCTAAACCAGGGATCCAGGAGTCGTTGGCAAGCAACATCACTAAGATTGTCGCCCCAATAGCTACCGGGATGTCGCGGCGTTGCTGCGTCTTATCGATGGCAAATGGCAGGATAGTCGCCGTCACGCCGAGGATGAGGAACACGTTGGCGATGTTAGAGCCAAGCACGTTACCCATAGCGATGTCGCCGTTTCCTGTGAGCGCACTTGAAATCGATACAAAAAGCTCAGGTGCCGAGGTGCCTATGCCCACAATCGTGAGACCGATGATGAAATTAGAAATCTTGGCCCGCTGAGCAATAGCCACCGATGCCTCCACAAGATAGTTGGCTCCCACAAGCAGCAGTGCCAGTCCCAAGAAAAGAAATAGATAGTCCATTATTATAGGTGGGTTCTATAAATTAATAAAA
>CALAVD010000454.1 GCA_937892085.1 uncultured Prevotellaceae bacterium | reverse complement strand
GCCCCTGATAAATCATGAAAGGAGCTTTGGAAATAGTTGTCGATACCACGAGTGCCGGCAGAGCGCGGAAAGGGTCGCCGGCAAACTGTGGCGATGCTATGCGCTGCTCGTCGTGATTCTCAAGGAAGTTGAGCATGTGGTCACCTATTCCCTCCACCGCCTGCCAACAGCGGGTAATTGCCGCGGCACTGGCATTGCCGCAAGTGACGGCGCGCAGGGTGTCGTAGAGCGCCACTTTGTCGTAGAGATAATCAAAATGACCGTTGTAGATGTAATCTCGGTAGATTGCCACATCATAAAGCTCGGCGATGAAGATTAGATTGGAGTTGACAGTTTTCACTTGCGGAATAGCCCAGTTCCAGAACTCCACAGGAACCATGTGAGCCATGTCGCAACGCAAGCCGTCAATGCCCTTACCACCCCAGAACTTCATGATGTGTAGCATCTTGTGCCATGTGGATGGAATAGGGGAGAAGTGCCGCTCACGGGTGGCGTAGTTCACGCCATAGGTGAGTTTAATTGTCTCATACCAGTCACTTGCCGACGGATATTGATGGAAACAGTCGTTGCCGGTTGCCTTTGCGGGCTTCTCGTAGTAGAAACCATCTCCTTGCCCAAGGTCGATGCCTGGGGCAAACTGCTCATCGGGAATGTAATAAAAATTGTTTGATGGCGAGAAAGCGAGGTTTTTATTGTCGGCATCTCCCAAGTCCTCAATGCCGTCGGGTTTGGCGATGCTGTGATACTGACGGGCCACATGGTTGGGCACGAAGTCGATGATGACTTTCAATCCGGCCTCGTGGGTGCGGCTAACCAGTTGTTCAAACTCTTTCATGCGGTTCTTAACACTCACGGCGATGTCGGGGTCGATGTCATAGTAGTCGGTGATAGCGTAGGGTGACCCGGCATTACCTTTTACTATATAGGGGTTACAATCGGGGATGCCTCTGTATCGCGTCTTTGTGGCGTGGCGTATCACGCCGGTGTACCAAACGTGTGTAACGCCGAGGTCTTTCAGTTTCTTGAGCAATGGCAGGGTGATGTCGTTCATTTTGCCGGCGCCATTCTGCTTGATGTTGCCGTTAGGTACGCACTGGTCGCAGGCGTTGGTAAACAGGCGTGGGAATAGTTGATAGATAATAGGTTTCATAATAAGTTTTAAGTTTTAAGTGTTAAGTAGGGACTATTAGACGAGTTGACAAGGAAGAAGCTGACAAGGCAATGGTAGTGAACCTAACGAGCAGATTATCCACTTGTCTCGTCAGCTTGTACCTTGTCTGCTTGTCAGCTTATTTATAAGTTGTGAGTTCTTTAGAATTTTCATTGTCTCGAAATATCCTTTTTGGGCTATCTTGCGGGCAGCTTTAGTGTCGAAAGTGCTATGACCCTGAATGGAAACGATGTCAACCAGCTGATCACACAGCAGCTTGTCGGCTTCGACATTGCGCATGGTCATGATTTTATATGTGCGATAAGCCAGCGACCGCACGTTCATCTTTATGGGACCTAACTTCGATGGACTCACGTTGATACCTATCACTTTGTTGCAGAGGGGGCGCAGGTAATAGGACGGCAGGTTGTGCATCACTCCGCCGTCGGCATAATAAGTGTTGTCGATTTTAACGGGTTTGAAGACGAGGGGGATGCTGCACGATGCCACTACACGCTCGGCAATGCCGCCACTGGTAAATGCCATCTCATGTTGCTGCTCAATGTCGGTGGCAGCTATGATGGTGGGCAGGGTAAGTTGCTCAATGTTCTCTACAGGCAGGTTTTTTGCAATGAACCTCTTGAACTTGTCGAGCTTGAGAAATCCGCTTTTTGAAATATCCACTTGCAGGAATTGGCTCATGTCTATACTGCCGAAGAGTTCGAAAATCTCGTCAGCACTCATCCCTGCTGCATAAAAGGCGGCGACAATGCTGCCGGCGCTCACGCCGGCTATAATATCGGGCTTGATGCCCACATCCTCAAGCGCTCGCAAGGCACCGATGTGTGCAAAGCCTCTCACACCGCCACCACTGAGCGCAAGACCAATGTTATATTTTTTATTTTCCATTGTTTTTAGTTAACGAGTTGACAAGTTCACAAGCAGTTTGTTGGGACAATCTTTAGCTCAAGGCAGCGAGCAGCACGAGTCGTGCGAAGCACGGTGTGCGAACAGCGAACTGCCTTAACGCGTGCCTTGCCCGTGATTGAGCTACAAATATAGTGAGAATAATTTATTCACGCAAGAATCTGCACCGCTTTTTGTCGCAGCAACTGTTTCCCATCCAAAGACAATTTCGGAGGGTTTTAGGCGGTGAAAAGCCTTAAAAGCTAATTTTTGGCAAAACTCACAGAAAATCTCTTTTGATTCTGACGCTAAGAGTTGCTGGGTGAGATAGTTGCTGTGAAGTGCGTTACGATGTTGCGTAATTGCTGTGGAAGGAGTGCCAGGGCTTTGTCTTGCATCCATTGTGGGACGCCAAACATGGCTTGAGCTATACCTCCAGTGATGCAGGCGATGGTGTCGCTGTCGCCTCCGATAGAGATGGCGTTGCGAATTGCGTCTTCAAAGTCGGTGGCTTGCAGTGCACAAGCAATTGCTTGTGGTACACTGCCTTGACAGGTTCCACCGTTTCCCACACCATCAAGCCCCGACCAAGAATAGCGAGGTCGAATCTCGTCGATTGTCATCGATAGGTCATAGCCGAAATCCCGTTCGATGCGCTGCTTGATTTCCTGTGGCGTGGCACCATGCCGAGCCAGATAGATGCACAAGGCAGTTGCCTGTGCCCCTTTGATACCCTCGTGATGGTTGTGCGTGCATTCTGCCGACCGCTTGGCGGCATCGAGGGTAGCTTGTTCGCTTGTGAACGCCCATCCCACTGGGCTGACGCGCATGGCACTGCCGTTGCCGTAGCTGCCGTAGGGCTCAGGATGCCGGGAATGGAGCCAATGATAAAACTTCCGACCATACCCAGCGTCAGGATACTTCTTGCCCCATTTCCGCATGCTATCAACAAGGCCAGACTTGATATCCTCATCTTCCCGGAACTGGAAGTCGAGCAGGGCCTCGGCCACGGCAATCGTCATGACCGAATCGTCGGTGAAATGGGAATACTCCCAAAAGAGCGGAAACTCCTTAGTCTTGTTT
>CALAVD010000453.1 GCA_937892085.1 uncultured Prevotellaceae bacterium | reverse complement strand
AAGTATTCGCTCATGTTCTGGAAGCGGCGCACCCACCACTGGCAGCCGTCCTTGAGCATCTCGTCCCAGTTGTAGGTGGGGAAGCCCCAGTTCTGGCCGTCGGCACTGAAGGCATCGGGTGGCGCACCCGCCTGTCCGTTCATGTTGAAGTAGTTGGGCTCTACCCAAGCGTCGCATCCGTTAGGGCTGATGCCAATGGGGATGTCGCCCTTGAGAATCACGTGCTTGCTGCGGGCATAGTCGTGAGCTGCCTTCATCTGCTGGCTAAGCTCAAACTGCACAAACATCCAGAATGCTGCTTCGCGTCCCATGTCGGTAGTGGCATCCTCAACAGTTTTCTTGAGCGATGGTGTGAACTGGCGGTGGTTGGGCCACTCTTTGAAGTTGGCGGTGCCAAACTTGTCGCGCAGCACGCAGAATGCGGCGTAGGGCACCAGCCAGCGTTTGTTGGCGGCATAGAAGTTCTTATAGCCGTTAGTCTTTATAATTTTTTCGCCATCTTGTTCCCACACGTCGCGCAGGTAGTCGATTTTGAGCTTGTTGACGCGCTCGTAGTCAATCTGTGGCAGTGCGTTCAGCTCCTTGCCTGTGGCGAGGTAGTTCTTCATCTTCTCCACATCTTTGAGGGCGGGAAGCTGCTTTATATCCACATACATTGGGTGCAAGGCATAGATCGAAATGCTGTTGTAGGGGTAGCTGTCGGTCCATGTCTTGGTGATGGTGGTGTCGTTGATAGGGAGCACTTGCAGGGCACGCTGGCCGGTGCGCTCCATCCAGTCGATCATCTTCTTGAGGTCGCCAAAGTCGCCCACACCAGCACTACTCTCGCTACGAAGCGAGAAGATGGGAATCACGGTGCCGGCAATGCGCCATGCTGGCAGTGGGAAGGTGGCTTGTGCTAACTCGTAGCTCACCACTTCGCCGGTGGCGAGTGTGGGGAGGTCGATGCTGCGGTTGTCACACTCTTCCCAGCAACTGTTGCCCTTGTCGTCAATAGCGACAAACTTGAAAGTGATGCGGTTGCTGGCGAGTTTGGAAGTGTTGAGCTTTATTGCCCATTGGTTATGGGTGATTTCGGTCATCACCAAGCCGCGCTTGGCGCTCCAGTCGCCCAGAGCTGGACCCTCGCCGCAGAGCACCAAGTGCTGGTTGCCGGCGAGCTGAGGCGCGCGCACATTGATGATGGCTGTCTTGCCAAAACCAGTGCTTGCCAATTTCCCCTCGGGGCGCTCGGCAAGGCAGTCGGTGAAAGCGCTGCTGTAGAGGTAGCTGTCCTCGGGCAGGTCGAGCCAGTGGTCGTAGATGGTGTAGCGCTTAGCTTTAGCGCACGAGAACACCAGGCGGTGAGGCACCGTTTGCCACTCGTGGCGCATTTCCTCGTCGCCACGGTTCACACTGTAGTAGTAGTCGATGTGCCGTCCACTCGTTCCAGGATAGCTCACCTCGCAAGTCCAGCGACGGCCGTCGGTAGTGGTCATCTTGTGAGCTTTGTCAAGGAAGTCGAGCTTACTGTCATCAATGTGCAGCACTATCTCCTCTCCAAAGATAGTCTGATAGTCGAGATTGAAAATTAGTTTCATAGTGTAATATATTTTTTTTGATTCTTTTCCAGTGAGTAAAATTAGTAATAATTAAACGAAAAATATCAATTAATTAATATAATAGTGTAGAATAAAGTGTGAAAACGTTTGCAAAAAGGGAAAGGAATCAAAGGAGTTAAATGAAATAAAAAAAGGATGTAATGATAAACAAATAATACTTTTTGTGTTTAGAGTTCATTTTTTTTACTACTTTTGTGGTGAAAAACATTTAATCCATTTTAAGCAATGAATCGACGTGAAATGATTAAGAAAACAGGCATGGCGGCACTGGGAATGACAGTGCTGGGATTGCCGGCGGCAGCGAGTGAGAGTGGTCAGATTGTTGACACACGGCGGCGTAAAATTCTGGTGATTGGTGCCCACCCCGACGACCCTGAGACGGGATGTGGAGGCACGATGTGCCTGCTTGCCGATGCTGGGCATGACGTGGTGTGTGTGTATCTCACCCGTGGCGAGGCGGGCATCCCCGGCAAGAGCCACGACGAGGCGGCGGCCATCAGAGTGGAGGAATGCAAGAAGGCTTGCGAGATTACCGGAGCGCGCTACATCTTCATGAATCAGGTTGACGGCAACACCGAGGTCAACCATCAGCGCTACCTTGAGATGCGCAGTCTCATCGAGAGTGAGAAGCCCGATGTGGTGCTCACTCACTGGCCCATCGACTCGCACCGCGACCATGCCGTGTGCGGAACGTTGGTTCTCGACACTTGGCGACGAATGAGACGCAGCTTCCAGCTCTACTACTTCGAGGTGATGACTGGTGACCAAACGCAGATGTTCCATCCCACCCACTGGGTGAACATTGGCAGCGTGGTTGAGCGCAAGCACAAGGCGTGCTACAGCCATGTGAGCCAGCAGCTGGAGCCTATCTTCGAGGGCTGGCACGTGCCCATGGAGCGATTTCGTGGCATCGAGAGCCACTGCTCGGTGGCCGAAGCCTTTGCCCTGCACACCGACTCTCTATCTGCGCTTTGAAAAATGCATAATGCATAATTAAGTGGTTAGTGGTTAGTGGTTAGTTTTTTATTGCATAATTCATAATGCAGAATGCATAATGCATAATTAAGTAGCTAGTGGTTAG
>CALAVD010000452.1 GCA_937892085.1 uncultured Prevotellaceae bacterium | reverse complement strand
TTTGCCCCGACGTGATTTTGATTCCATCAACTGGTGGCGCTGTAGGCATGACTCCCGATGAGCGCCTGCAATCGACCGATACCACTCCACTTCCCGAGATGGCAACCCTCGACTGCGGAACCTGCAACTTCGGCGACGGGATTTTTGATAACACCATGCCCACAATGCGTGCCTTTGGCAAGCGCATGATGGAGCGTGGCATCAAACCCGAGTATGAGTGCTTTGAGATGGGTCACCTCGACACTATCCTCAAGATGGCTAAGAAAGGTGAGGCTCCCGGAGCCCCCATGCAGTTCAACTTCGTGCTTGGTGTGCCTGGTTGCACCCCTGCCACTGTCGCCAACCTGTGCTGGCTCGTGAACGGCATCCCCGCTGGCTCCACATGGACCGTTACCGGTGTGGGGCGTCACGCATTCCCAATGGCAGCCGCTGCCATCGCTATGGGCGGCAATGTGAGAGTGGGCTTTGAGGACAACCTCTACCTTGAGAAAGGTGTCCTTGCCAAGAGCAATGGCGAGCTCGTGGAAAAGGTGGTGCGCATCGCCAAGGAACTTGGTCGCCCCATCGCCACCAGCGACGAGGCGCGCGAAATCTTAGGTCTCCCTCCACGCAAATAAGCCTCAAAACTAAAGCAAATAATAAAAAGAGTATAAACATTTAACAAAAACAAGAGAAACAATGCAAAAACATGGAAATAGATTCGGTACACACCGAGTAATTGAACCAGTAGGCGTACTGCCACAACCAGCCAACAAGCTTGACAACAACATGGATGAGATCTATGACAACGAAATTCTCATCGACGTTCAAACACTTAACATCGACTCGGCTTCGTTTACCGATATCCACAACTATGCCAAGAGCCAGGCCAAGAATCCCGACGATGAGGCCGAGGTAATGGAAGAGATAAAGAAGGAGATGTTCCTCAATGTAGAGCTTCAAGGCAAGCACCGCAACCGCCGCACTGGCTCGGGCGGTATGTTGCTCGGTACAGTAGAGAAGATTGGTGACGCTCTGAAGGGCAAAATCGACTTGAAGGAAGGCGACCGCATTGCCACCCTCGTGTCGCTGTCGCTCACCCCACTGCGCATCGACGAGATTCTCAACATCAAGGCCGACGTTGACCAAGTTGACATCAAGGGCAAGGCTATCCTCTTTGAGAGCGGTATCTATGCTAAAATTCCCGATGATATGCCCGAGAAGCTCGCTTTGAGCGCCCTCGACGTAGCCGGTGCTCCTGCTCAAACAGCCAAGTTGTGCCAGTATGGTCAGAATGTTGTCGTTCTCGGTGCCGGTGGCAAGAGCGGTATGCTGTGCTGCTATGAGGCTAAGAAGCGCGTAGGCGTTACCGGTAAGGTGATTGGCCTCGCCAATAGCCCCAAATCTACCCAACGCATCAAAGACTTAGGCTTCTGCGACGTTGTAGAGAGCGTTGCCGGCATGACTCCCGTTCAGGTTTATGAGTTGGTTAGCAAGCTCACCGACGGCAAGATGGCCGATGTTACCATCAACTGTGTTAACGTTCCCGACTGCGAGATGACCGCCGTGCTCTGCACCCGCGACGACGGAGTGGTTTACTTCTTCTCGATGGCCACCAGCTTCACCAAGGCTGCGCTTGGCGCCGAGGGTATTGGTGCCGACACCAACATGATTATTGGTAACGGTTACACCAAAGGCCACGCCGAGTTCACTCTGCAAG
>CALAVD010000451.1 GCA_937892085.1 uncultured Prevotellaceae bacterium | reverse complement strand
GTACTGTAAGCTACCGAGGGGGCATCGTTGCCTGCCGTTTTGTTGGCGTAGGCGAGGGCGGGCGGGTCGGTAGTTGCTCCCGACACCATTCCCATGATGGTGCAGTAGTTGAGCTTAAACTTGCCGCGTGCCACAGTGGTAACTATCAGCAGTGGCAAGAAGGTGATAATGAAGCCATAGAGCACCCATCGCGCGCCCTGTGCGTTGAACACCGTCTCGGCAAAGTTGCCGCCGGCAGCAATGCCCACACTGGCAAGGAAGAGGCAGATGCCCAGCTCGCGCAGCAGCAGGTTGGAGCTGCTGCTGGTGTAAGTGATGAGTTTTAGTTTGTAGCCATAACGCCCCAGCAGAATCGCCACGATGAGTGGTCCGCCAGCAAGTCCAAGTTTCATGGGCACGCTCATCCCTGGCAGCATCAAGGGAATGCTTCCCACCAAGATACCCAACACAATACCTAAGAACATGGTGAAGATGTTGGGGTGATCGAGGGCCTTCACCGAGTTGCCCATGCGGTCGGCGAGGCGGTTGATGTCGTTGATGTTGCCCACCACGGTGAGGCGGTCGCCCACCTGCAGAGAAAGGTTGGGGCTGGCGAGCAGGTCAAGACCGGCTCGGTGTACGCGGGTGACATTCACCTTATAGCCCATGCGCAAGCGCAACGAGCCGAGTTTGCGGCCCGAGAGTTCGCTTTTTGTCACCACGATGCGTCGTGCTGTCACTGGGTCGGGGTCGGCTTTCCAGTCCATCTCTTCGTGAGGTCCGAGTACAGCGTCAAACATCTCCTCATCTTGCTGGCTCATCACCACAAGCAGAAGGTCGTTCTCCTCGATTACCGTTTCGCTCACAGGGATGTGAACGTGTCCGTCGCCTTTGCGAATGCGTGAGATGATGAAGTTGTGGTCAATAATCTGATGCAGATGATGGATTGTCTTGCCAATGATGAGCTTGTTGGTCACTTTATAAGTCACTAAGTGAGGCTGTAGCTGCGAATTGGTGTTCTCGTCCTCTATTTCCTTGGCCTCCTTGTCAACACCTATCTTGAAAATGGCTTTAAGCACTATAAACGAAAGGATAATGCCTACCACGCCAAGAGGATAGGCGGCGGCATAGCCCATCGACATCGACTCGTTGAGATGTATCGCTGCATCGCCTTGGGTTTCGATGAGAGTCTGCTGTGCAGCACCTAAGCCCGGGGTGTTGGTGATGGCACCCGAGAGGATGCCCACCATATCGGTGATGTTTACACCGCCAATACCGAAGTATAAGCCTAATGCCACAGCGATATTGAGGAAGATTATGGAGACTGCCAGTCCGTTAAGCAGCAGTCCTCCATGCTTGAACGAAGAGAAGAACGAGGGTCCCACTTGAAGACCTATTGAGAAAATGAACAAGATAAGACCGAACTCCTGAATGAATTTCAGTGTGTTCATGTCAACGGTGAGTCCCAAATGCCCGGCAAGGATGCCCACAAAAAGTACAAACGTAGCACCAAGTGAGATGCCATGCACCTTAACTTTGCCTAAGATAACACCTAAGGCAATCACCATTGCGTAGATAAAAATGGAGTGAGCCACTCCAGTGCCAGTCAATATCTCTGTAAACCAGTTCATTACAATAGTTGTTTCTTATATTCCAAATGAAGCCAATTATGATAGGAAAAGATTTTTCATTCTTTTTCGCCGCAAAGGTAGCACTTTTTTCACAATCGCCTATCAATAACCCCCCGAAATATTTTAGGATTCTTAGTTATTATAATGAAAAAAGAAGGTGTCGTAGGGCACCTTCTTTCTTTTAATCCTCAAATCCGCAAGACAGTTCCAATCATCGTTTTTTAAGTGCTTGCACCGGCT
>CALAVD010000450.1 GCA_937892085.1 uncultured Prevotellaceae bacterium | reverse complement strand
CATACGCAAAGACATTGACCGCATCTTTGAAATACTCTATCCAAAGGCTTCGCTGCTGGAACTCAGCACCAACGGTTTCAACACCGAAAAGATTGTGGAGCTTGCCACAAAATATCCAAACATACTCATTCGCGTGAGCGTTGAAGGGCTTCCCACCATAAACGACACGAAACGTGGCTTAGTTCATGGTTTCGACCATGCCCTGCGCACCATCCTTGAGCTTAAGAAAACCCCTTGCAAAAACATTGGCTTCTCGGTGGTGATTTCGCCCGACAACTACAAAGACCTCGTGTGGCTCTATGAGCTGTGTGTGGCACTTGATGTGGAGTTAGGCAACTCGGCGGTGCACAATTCATGGTATTTCCACAAAGACGATAACCAGATTGTGAGCGAGGACGCTCTCAAGCAACATGAGCTGTTTGTCAAGGCTATGCTCACCAGCAAGCGCCGCCGCCTCAAGGACCGCCTCAAGGACTATGGTCGCGCCTATTTCAACCGTTCCATCCATCGCCGCCTGCGTGGCGATGAGGCAGGCTATCGCCCTGCCTGTGGCGCATTGACCGATTTTTTCTTCATTGCCCCCTGGGGCAACGTGTCGCCATGCAACGGCTCGAGCGAGGAGTGGATAATGGGAAATATCAAGGAGCAGAGCTTTGAGGAAATAATGAACAGCGACAAGGCTAAGGAGGCACTCAAGAAGGTGCAGGAGTGTGATCGCAACTGTGCTTTTATCGTCACCGAGCGCCATGACATGGTGCGTCGCCCCTGGATTCCCATCAAGTGGGTCATCAAGAACAAGTGGCGCATTCACCAGGGCAAGGACATCTGCTGGGACTAATCTCTTAAAACTCGGGAGGAACAGTTGATGAAAGTGATTTCGGTTATTGGCGTTAGAGGCTTTCCTGGCGTGCAGGGTGGGGTGGAGATGCACTGCGAGAACATCTACACTCGCTTGCACAAGAACTACCGCCTGCGCATCTACCGCCGGCGCCCTTATCTCACCGAGGTCTCGGCACGCAAGTTCAAGAACACCGAGTATGTTGACCTGCCTTCAACCCGCATCAAGGGTCTTGAGGCGGTGATTCACACCTTCTTGGCTGTCGTTCACATCATCTTTCGTCGTCCCGATGCTGTGCACATCCACAACATTGGGCCAGGCATGTTTGCGCCGCTCATCAGGCTCTTTGGCATCCCCATCATCCTCACCTACCACAGCCCCAACTATGAGCACAGCAAGTGGAGCTGGGTGAGCCGCATGGTGCTGAAGTGGTCTGAGAAAGTTTCCCTCAGCTGCGCCAAGCACATCATTTTTGTCAACAGCTTCCAGATGGCGAAGTTCAGCGACAAGATAAAGGCAAAATCCTCATTTATCCCTAATGGCATCGATGCCACCAAGATTGGTCGAAGCATGGGACTGATAAGGCGCTTAAATCTTGAGTCGCGCAACTTCATCCTCTCGGTGGGCAGGCTCACCCCCGAGAAGGGCTTCGAGTATCTTGTTGAGGCGGTGAATAAGCTCGACGAAGTGCAACACTTGGTAATTGCTGGTGCCAGCGACCACGACACCAGTTACTTCAAGAAGCTCAAGCAGCTCGACTGGAACGACAAAGTGATTTTCACAGGATATCCTCAAGGTGAGGACTTGCTTCAGCTTTATAGCCATGCGCGTCTCTATGTGCTCTCATCGGTTAACGAGGGATTCCCTCTCGTGTTGCTCGAGGCGATGAGCTATCAGTTGCCATTGGTGGTGAGCGATATCCCTGCCACACATCTCATTGAGCTACCCAAAGACAGTTACGTGGAAGTGGCTAATAGCGACGCTCTCGCGGCTGGTATCAGCGATGCGCTGGCTAAGAATTTTGAATTGAAGCATTACGACCTTTCAAACTATAATTGGAATAGCATTGCCAAGCAAACTCTTGAAGTCTATAAGCAGGTGCTGAAGAAATAGAATTTTTTCTGACAAAAAACATATTTTGCGCTTTTTATTATGAGAAAAATCTTTGTCTTTCTTGCATGTTTGGTGTGTTTCAATACCAAAGGATATTCCATTGTATTTGAAGCAGGGACCTATTATTTCGACAACAGCAAGATTAATTATACCGACGTCAAGTTTGCCACTTTCGACACAATCAACACTTCTGTTACCGTTTATGATGTGATGCCTACTGGCAGCAATGGTTGGTGGAAGTTGATCATTGAGGAACCTGTCAGCTGTAACCTGTATTCTTTTGTTGAGAGCTCTGCTATAGCCAAGAGTTATCCTGAGACGGTGATTCAGTTTCTCTGGTGGCGCACCAAGCGCCACACGCAACTGGGAATGTGGAGAGAGATGAACCCATTATCTCATCCGCACCTGCCAGGCTATGTGTATTGCCCAATCATGAACGATGTGGTGAGCGATGGATATTGGAGGACACAAGAGAGCTACAACGCTACGCCATCGGGCACTCTGCCCATTATGCACATCACCACCCATGATGCTCTCCCCATCGTGTCGAAGGAGTATTATACAGAAGCTTCATTGTGGCTCGATGATTGTGGTATTGAGGGCTTTGAGCCTATTGGGAGTGAACAAGATCCTGTTGAGATTGAAATTAAAGGCAGGGGAAATTACACTTGGAGGGCATTCTACAAGAAACCTTACAAGATAAAATTTGATAAAAAACAGTCTCCGCTGGGGTTAGACAATAGCAAACATTTCATTTTAATGCCGCATGCCGATGATATGAGCGGTTATTTGCGTGATGAGACAGGTTTTGAGCTAAGTAGGAGACTGGGAATGAAATACACACCCACCCAAAAGCCCGTAGAAGTCATTCTCAATGGTGAGTACTTAGGTCTTTATTTTTTGTGCGAGAAGATTAGGGTAGAAAAAGGCAGAGTCGATATAATAGAGCAGCAGGAAAATGACATGAATCCTTACAATGTGAGTGGTGGATGGTTGCTGGAGCTCTCAGGTAACGGTACTTTTGTTCATGGACAACACGAAAACAACGCCCAGTCGAGGATATGGTACTGGTTTGAATCTCACTCTCCCGAAAGCGTGTCACAAGTGCAGATTGATTACATTTCACGCTTCATCTCGCAATCTGATAGTTGTATCTTTGTTGATGACAAGGACGATAGAGGGTGGGAGAATTATCTTGATGTGTTTTCTCTCTCGAGATTTTATGTCTTAAATGAAGTGATGTCGAATATCGAATCGTTTTGCCGAAGCATGTTTGTATATAAAGACTGGGGAGAAGGCGAGAAGTTGAAGTTTGGTCCTGTGTGGGATTTTGGAAACAGTTTCACTTTTACAGGAGCAACGGGTTATATCTACAATTATCAGACTCAGTTCACATTCTTATGGCTTAAGGAACTATTGAAGTTCCCAAGGTTCAGAAATGCTGTTTTAGATGTATGGAGGGTCTTTATAGAAGAAGGC
>CALAVD010000449.1 GCA_937892085.1 uncultured Prevotellaceae bacterium | reverse complement strand
GAGTGGCTGGCACCAGCGACTGCGAGACGAGCATCAAGGTCATTAACGGCGTGAAATACGGGTTTTGCGCCTTTGGCCATGAGAAATACACGTTGCGCACTCAAGACACCGTTACCGTGAAACGTATCGTCAAGCAACTGCGCAAGGAGTGTGACATTGTTATAGTGTGCTTCCATGGTGGCTCCGAAGGGCTGGATCAGCGTCATTTGCCTTACGGCACAGAGTATTTCTATAAAGCTGACCGTGGCAATCTGCGCCAGTTTGCGCACCTGTGCATCGACTGCGGTGCCGATGTGGTGTATGGTCACGGTCCTCATGTGCCCCGTGCCATGGAACTCTACAACGGCCATCTTATCGCTTATAGCCTTGGCAACTTCGCCACTCCACGCGGCATGAAGTTGCATTATCAGACTGCCTATGCTCCGCTCCTGGTGGTGCGCCTCGCTAAGGATGGAAAGTTCGTTGACGGCAAGATACATTCCTTCATCCAGTATCGTGACAAGGGTCCGCGTCTTGATTCAACAAATGCCGCCGCTAAGGACATACGGTCGCTCACCGAAGAGGATATCAAGGACAACCATCTCAATATTGCCGACGACGGCACAATAACAATAAAGTGATGATTAAGAAATCAGTAAACACATTGTTGTTCACCGCACTCTTGGCACTTGTGAGCTGTGGAGGAAATGGTGGTGGCAACCAGCAGGCTTCGCCGAGCGATAGCGACACTACGGCACAAGCTGCTGCTGCCAAGTCGCGCATCACTGACACCGTGACGATAGCGATGAATGGCGACATGATGCTTGGTTCGATAATGCCCAATCGCATCTTGCCCGATAATGATGGAAAGGACCTGTTGCGCGACAGCCGCGAGATAACACGCAGTGCCGATGTGGCGTGCGGCAACCTCGAGGGCGTGCTTGCCGACGACGGCAGCACCCGCAAGGCTCCAGGTCCACTCTCGTTCTCGTTCATGATGCCCACACGATATGTCAACCTGCTGGTGGATGCCGGTTACGACTTCATGGGCATCGCCAACAACCACATCTATGACTTTTGGGACGTTGGCATTAAATCGACCATTAAGACGCTGCGCGATGCCGGCATCGGTGTTGCCGGCACAAAGGACTGCGAGACGAGCATCAAGGAGATAAACGGTGTGAAATATGGCTTCTGTGCCTTCGGTCACGAGGACTATTCGCTCAAGACGCAAGACACGGCAACGGTTAAGCGTGTCATCACCGGGCTGAGACCACAGTGCGACATACTCATAGTGTGCTTCCACGGCGGTGCCGAGGGTACAAACTGCCGCCATGTGCCACAGGGAAAAGAGTATTTTCATGGTATGGATCGAGGTGATGTGAGGCAGTTTGCTCACCTGTCGATTGACTGTGGCGCAGATATCGTGTATGGTCATGGACCCCATGTGCCACGAGGCATGGAGCTGTATAACGACCACCTGATTGCCTATAGCTTAGGAAACTTCTGCACTTTGGGGATGAGCACGGCAGCACAAACGGGTCATGCGCCCTTGCTCGTAGCCAAGATTGATGGCAACGGCAAGTTTGTGGAAGGCAAGATACATTCGTTCATTCAGGGCCACCGCACTGGTCCCCGCCGCGATGCCAGCAACATCGTGCCCAAAGACATGAGGTCGCTCACTATAGAAGATTTCAAAGACAATAAGCTGGATATTGCCGATGACGGCACAATAAAGCCTAAGAGATAATGAATAAACTCAGTATATTAATAGTAGCAGTAGTTTCTCTGGCGTTTAGCGCTGGGGCCTACGATGGTGTGAGTAAATTGTTTGTGGAGGAAAATGGCGACATCTTCAATTCTATCAATGTGCCCACTCGTTATGAGTTGATTAACAACTATGGTCGGGCCGACAAGACCGAGATTCTCAATGACTTGAGCACTGATGAGACAAGGATCCTTATCCTCAATGACGAATATATGAAGATTGCCACTTCGTCGGCGCAGACTGTTGAACTGAAGCTCCTTCACAAGTCGAAGCGCGATACGGTGATTGCCGTTATCGAGACAGTTGCCACCCCTTATAAGGACAGCCGTCTCACGTTCTATGACAGCAAGTGGCAACAACTTGATGCCTCAAAATTCATAGCGATGCCCACTCTCGATGACTTTATCATGTCGTCGATGCCTAAAGACCAGCGAAACGATTTCATCAACAGCCTGATGATGACGATGATAGAGTTGCGTTTTGAGGGCGAGACCTTAGTGGCTGAATGTGATGCCCAGAGCTTCTTCATGGGCGACGACTTCAATACTTTCCAGCCTTACTTAGCTAAGAGAGTGGTTTACACTATCAATAAAGCCAACTTCAAGAAGAAATAATGTCACAATCAATAACCCTACTCGAATATAACCGGCGCATCAAGAACTTGATGTACGACCCCGATGTGCAGAATTGCTGGGTCACCGCCGAGACCAGCGACTTGCGTGTGAGTCGCGGTCACTGCTACTTAGAGTTGATACAAAAGGATGAGGGCGGCGCTACGGTGGCAAAACTCGGCGCGGTGATTTGGGCTAACACTTTTGCTCGCTTAGATGCTTATTTCTTTCAAGTCACCGGCAAGCATCTCGCCTCGGCGATGAAAGTGATGGTCAACGTCAATGCCAACTTCCATGAGCAGTTTGGGCTGAAGGCGGTCATCAACGGCATCAATCCGGAGTTTACGCTGGGCGACATGGCACGCATCAGGTTGGAAATCATCGCTCGACTAACCAAGGAGGGCATTATCGACATGAACAAGCAGCTGTCGTGGCCACTTGCTCCGCAGCGCATAGCGGTGATCTCGGCACGTGGTGCCGCAGGCTATGGCGATTTCCTCAATCAGCTGCACAACAATGCCTACGGCCTCAAGTTCTATACTTGCCTCTTTGAGTCGGTGATGCAGGGCGTGAACACTGTGCCAGGCGTGATTGCCGCCCTTGAGCGCATCGCTGCCGTCGAGGAGATGTTTGATTGCGTAGTGATAATTCGTGGCGGTGGCTCTACAAGCGACCTCAACTCCTTTGATAACTATGACTTGGGCGCGAATATTGCCCAGTTCCCGTTGCCCATAATCACCGGCATAGGTCATGACCGCGACGTGACGATTCCCGACATGGTGTCGAAGCTACATGTCAAAACCCCGACTGCCGCCGCCGAGTTCCTTGTGCAGTGTGGCTTGGCTCAGCTCAATCGTCTCAACGAGATGGCGACAATGGTGGTGACCACCTCGCGCGAGGCAATAGCGCATGCGCGCGAACAGCTGTCGTATTATGGCAACTACATCCCTCTCTCGGCACAGAAACTCGTTGATACCAGTCGCGCGAAGCTGTTAGGATATGCGCAGAGTATTCCTTTGGTGCTCAAGTCAAGGATCGATAGTGAGAAGACGCACCTCGACCGCCTTATCGACACGGCAAAGATGGCTACTGCCGGCAGCATGGAACGTGAGCGAATGAGGCTCACGGCACTCGCCGATAAGGTGCAGCTGCTGTCGCCTCAAAATATCCTCAATCGTGGCTACTCGCTCACCACTCTAAACGGCCATGTGGTCACCAGCTCCACTGCGGTGCATCGTGGTGACCTACTGGTTACATCGGTGAAAGACGGCACAATAGAAAGTATTGTAGAATAAATTATTAAGATAGATATGGAAAACCAAGAGATTGAAAAAATGACTTATACTCAGGCTGTAAATGAGCTTGAGGCGATAGTAAAGAAGATGCAAAGCCCTGAGTGTAGCATAGACAACTTGAGTCAATACACGGCTCGCTCGTTGCAGTTGCTCAAGGTGTGCAAGGCGAAGCTCACTGCTACCGACGAGGAACTCAAGAAAGTGCTCGCCGAGATGAGCGACGATAAGAATAATGCTTAATGCGGTTTAAGAAACTAAAAAACTGAGTGCACTTTAAAAAGTGGCATTTTGTGCTGATTCAAATATTCAAACGAT
>CALAVD010000448.1 GCA_937892085.1 uncultured Prevotellaceae bacterium | reverse complement strand
CACTGAGCGCAGCATCGGCACAAGTTACCGTGCAAGGTAGCAAAATTTATGACAACATTTCGGTGACTTTGAAGGGTGGTATCGTTTCGCCTTTCCAGCACTACTCATTCTGGAAGGCCGCACGTGGCGTGGCTGGTCTTGAACTTCGCAAACAGATAACTCCAGTATGGGGACTCGGTGTAGAAGGCGAGTGGTCAATCAACACCTCGGCGTGGACTAAGAGCTACGGTGAGCACTCCTCGGTGTGGGGACCTCATAGCAGCACTATCATCGACCACCAGCTGGTGGGGGCTTTTGGTACTATTAACCTGACGAACCTGCTGCTTGGCTACACTGGCATGCCTCGCACTCTCGACGTTGAGGCAGTGGCTGGAGCCGGATGGTGGCACGCTTATAAGACCGGCGAGTTTCTTGGCGTTGATGAGGAATTGACCAAAATTGCCGACAAGAATTCATGGTACACCAAGGCTGGACTGAATCTTAATTGGAACATAGGTGAGGCAAAAGCCTGGACCTTGTCGCTCAAGCCAGCAGTAGTGTGGTACATGGGCCGTGGCGCTACTCAGCAGACCAACGTGTTTAACGCCAACACTGCTGCCGTGGAGATTGAGGCTGGTATCACTTATCACTTCAAGAATCACACTGGCGCTCACTACATGACTTTGTGCCCAATGCAATACACCCAGGCCGATCTCGACGCTCTTAACGCACAGGTTAATGACCTTCGTAGTCAGTTGAGCAGTGCTCGTGCCGATGCCGACGCTGAGCGTGCTCGTGCCGCTCGTTTGCAACAAGAGCTCGACGAGTGCAACAAGCGTGAGCCAAAGGTGGTGACTCAGACCAATGTTATCGACAACAGCATCGAGAATCTCGAAACAAATGTTTACTTCGAGATTGGCAAGAGCGTGGTAAGCACCGCTCAAATGCCTAACGTGGAGCGTGTGGCTATCTTCTTGAAGAACCACCCCGAGGCAACTTGCATCATCAAGGGTTATGCTTCGAAGGACGGTCCTGAAGACCTCAACATCCGCTTGGCAAACGCTCGTGCAAAGGCTGTTTATGACCTGCTCACCGGCAAGTACAAAATTAAGGCCAGCCGCATCCAGAGCGAGGGCAACGGCATCAGCGAGATGTTCAGCGAGCCCGAGTGGAACCGCGTTTCGATTTGTACTATCCAGAATAAAGTGAAATAAAGTGATAGGAATATAAGCATAAAAGCCTGGCATTGCGATGCCGGGCTTTTTTTGTGTGGTAGAAAATAAGAGGGTGCTTATCCTTCGAGGTCGTCGTATTTCTGGAACAGGAAGTCGTTGTAGGGGAAGCGCTGGGTGTGGATTAGCTTGGCTTTGTCGTAGAGCAGCTGCTTGAGGGAGTCGATATTGGTGCGCTTTTTTGCGCTGATAAAGATGCAGTTGCTTCCCATGCGCGACATCCATGTCTCTTGCAACTCCTCGAGGGGAATGTTCTCACGGAGCCGTGGAGTGAGGTCGTCCTCGTCTTTCTCGATATAGGAGAATTGGTCAATTTTGTTGAAGACCATAATCATCTCCTTGTTGCCTGCGTCGCACACATCTTGCAGGGTCTTGTTGACTACTTCGATTTGCTCCTCAAACTGAGGGTGAGAAATGTCAACCACGTGAATGAGCAGGTCGCTGTCGCGCACTTCGTCGAGGGTGGTCTTGAACGACTCCACAAGGCGGTGGGGGAGCTTGCGGATGAAGCCCACGGTGTCGGTCAAGAGGAACGGCAGGTTGTCGATGACCACTTTGCGCACAGTGGTATCGAGGGTGGCGAAAAGCTTGTTCTCGGCAAAGACATCGCTCTTGCTGAGCAGGTTCATGATGGTTGACTTACCCACGTTGGTGTAGCCCACCAGTGCCACGCGTGTGAGCTTGCCTCGGTTCTTGCGCTGGATGGTCTTCTGCTTATCCCAGTTCTCGAGTTTCTGCTTGAGCAGAGAGATTTTCTGCTTGACGATGCGGCGGTCGGTCTCAATCTGCTCCTCGCCAGGGCCGCGCATACCGATGCCGCCTCGCTGTCGTTCAAGGTGAGTCCACATACCGGTGAGCCTGGGCAGCAGGTACTGGTATTGCGCCAGCTCCACCTGCATCTTGGCATTGGCGGTCTGTGCTCGCTTGGCGAAGATGTCGAGGATGAGGCTTGTTCGGTCGAGAACTTTCACTCGAAGCACCTTCTCGATGTTCGACACCTGCTTTGGGCTGAGGTCGTCGTCGAATATAGCGAGGTTGATGTCGTTGTTCTCGATGTAGGTGGCGATTTCCTCGAGCTTGCCTTTCCCCACGAATGTGGTGCGGTTAGGGGCGTCACACTTTTGAGTGAACTTCTTCACAGAAATTGCCCCGGCAGTTTCGGCAAGGAAGTCGAGCTCGTCGAGGTATTCCCGAGCGCGAGCCTCGTTTTGCTGTGGTGTGATAAGTCCCACAAGCACTGCGCGTTCTTCCTCTATAGTGCTGATGCTGTTGCGTTTTTGGTCGTCAAGTAATCCCATATAATAGAAATAATGTGTTTCGAGTGCAAAGTTAATAATTTATTCTGTTGCAATTTGTTTGTTGTCGTTGTCGGGTAATAGGAAATCACTGGCTTTATTTCTTGAGATAACAGTCTTGCCAAGTTTTTTTTCTAATTCTATGCGAGCTGTTTGAGCCACGGCTCCTCCTTCGTGAGCAATTTGAGCTTGACCGTAAAAACCTTCAGGGTTCTTTTGCTTTGATAACTCTGTTGATGATGCTTCGGCGAGAGTGTTGAGCGCAATCTCGATATTAGTCATGTTGTCACGAAGGTTCTCTTTTTTAAGACCTTTATGACGTTTATATTGTTTTGTGGTAAAACCGCTCCATGTTTGAGTTATAATATCGGTGAGGGTAGCATATTGATGTCCTTCAATAACGCCCGTACGTTTCCATTCGTCAGTCAGTTCTTTCCTGATCTCTATAGATTTTATGCGTTGGTTTATCCATTTTTCACTGTACCCTAATCGATGGTAGTCGGCAATAGCCTGGTCGATGGAGAGTTCTGGGTCTTGTAGTTGGTCAATTCTCATACTTGCCACTTGAGCCATCCACACCTTAAAAGGTTCTGCCTTAGGAGAGGGAATAGATTGAATAAGCCTGAAAAGTTGCTCTGTGTCAGCAACATCAGTCATTCTCATTTTTCCATCTGTAGCGAGCATTTTCAAAGCGTGACACATTGTCACGGTTTCATTTCCCTCGGCTTTCAGGCGTTGTTTCAGCTTCCGCCAATAGGCAAGGGGGTCCTTGCTTTCGGTCAGCACCGCCACCACATCGACAATGGAGAAGTACCAGACTTCCGCCTCGTCATCCCAAACGGAGCGAATCTTGCGATCACCAAAGATTTTTATGATTTCTTGCCTGGACATCTCAACAACTCCTAATTATTCAACTTAGCTATTTGTTGTTTCTTTCGCGCATTTCAAGGTGCGTAGCGATTTCTGTTATTCTCCTTGCGTTCATGTTGAAATCATACCACGCTGCCGCGCTCTTCAAACGCCATCTGCCGTCAAACCTCATCCGTCAGCCTGCGCAGCTCTTCGCGGATGCGCTCGGCCTCTTCCTCGTCACCATGCATGACGGCATACTCAAGAGATGCGCCGCAGAAGCTACGCTTCGGAGGGGAGATTCGCCAACGGCGAACCCGAAGGGCGCGCAAGCGTCCGCAGGCGTCAAGTCGCTTGATCGCCTCTATCGTACTTGTCCTCCGTAGCGCGCAGCGCGAAGGAGGATCGTCTCTCTGCGGCATCGCCATAGTCTCTACTCCACCATTTCTACTCCACCAATGGGGCCTGTCCCTATCGCCTCTTTCTTTTTGGTCGCCGGCTCATATAATACCTTTCCCATAAAGACAATCACTTATGGATAAGATCCTATTTCGTCAAAGTTAATGCTGTATGAGATTTATGGCGGCGCATCAAATGCCGACATGTGACGCCA
>CALAVD010000447.1 GCA_937892085.1 uncultured Prevotellaceae bacterium | reverse complement strand
GGTCTCAAACACGTTGCTGCCCAAGTCGTTTTGCACCGCAAGACTGATGCTGTAATGCCCTTCCTGAACGTAGGTAACTGTGGGGTTCTGATCGTTGCTGCAGCCTGGCATGCCACCATCAAATCTCCACGACCACTCAGTGGGATTGCCGGTGCTGGCATCCTTGAAGGTGAGTGGCACATTGGTTGGAACGAACATATACACCCAAGGCGACAGATATGCGCCATCGGGAAATCCAATAATAGCAATGGGCGCCTCACCGCTCACGTTGACAAAAGCCTCACGGGTGGCAGTTGCGGTGGTGCTGCCGTCGCCCACGGTGAGGGTTACAGAGTAAGAGCCCGCCTTGTCGTAAGTAACCACAGGGTTCTGCTCAGTGCTGGTGGCAGGAGTGCCGCCCTCGAAGGTCCAGTTCCACGACGTTACATCGCCGGTGCTGGCGTCAACGAAATGCACGCTCTCGCCCTCTTTTATGTTTACAGTAGCATCATCGCCGGTGTTGGCCTGCTTGATTTTGAAGCCGTCGATGGCCTCATCCTCGCCGTAGCTGCCTTGATAGACAAACGAGAACTGCACCTGCTTGCCAGCATAGTCGGCGAGGTCAACGGTGAATTTCTCCCAGCTGGGACCGTCGTAGCCGTTATCTTGCGCCCACATAAACTGGTCTATAAGCAGCGTAGATTGACCGTCGGCAATGGCATAGAGCTTCCATGCACCATACACTAAGTAAATGCCGCTGGCGTAGCAGTAGAACTCGAGCTGGCTGTTGTCAAGAATCTCTACAGCTGGCGAAGTAGCTGTCTCGTTCTGTCCGCCACTATAGTTCAGTATCATCGACGACTGGCTGTTACTGTCGATAGTAGAGAACGACTGACCATAAGTGCCAAGTTGCCAAGTAGATGAGCTGGTGTTAGTGTAGGTCCACGTGTCGAACTCGTCCTGGCTGTCCCACCCCATCTCATAATAGGGCACCATAGCCTCACTGGCGCTGAAAGCCGCCGTTAGCCCCTGCGCCCCTACTCCGAGGCACACAAATGCCACTGATAAAAATAACAGAGTAATTTTTTTCATAAGCTTAAATGGTTTGTTATAATATTTGCGACAAAGTTAATGATTATTTTTTAATACGGCTAAATACTCTCTACATTTTATTTCCATATCAGCAGAAAAATCTGTGGCAAAGACCTATCGCATGCCCCGCGACTGCTAATAGGGGACAAAAACACTTTTTCATAGAATTTCATAGAATTTCATAGAATAAGAAATAAAAATTTGCTGGAAAAGAAATTATCACTATTTTTGTAAAATGATAATGGCGATTACCGTAAGGACGATTACTATTTTAAGGTGGGTTCTATAAATTAACTTGAGATGTTTTTGATTTATTTTCGAGCAG
>CALAVD010000446.1 GCA_937892085.1 uncultured Prevotellaceae bacterium | reverse complement strand
TAGGTATCGTCCTCACCAGCGTCAGTGGGGACACGTGGGCAATACAAGTGGCAAAGCATCAACCCATGAAACTTGCCGCAATGGAGGGTCTTTACAAGGGTGAGCAAGGTCAAGCGATTGTGGCGTTTGGTATTCTCAACCCGTCAAAAGAGATTGGCGACAGCAACGACCCTTATCTCTTCGACATCTCCATTCCTCACGGTCTCGCCTTCCTTGCCACCCACGATTTTAACGCCTTTGTCCCTGGCATTGAGGATGTCATTGCCGGCAAGTCGATGGATGCCGAGGGCAAGGAAATAGACACCAAGTCATATACCGAACGCATGGAGCAAGGAAAGAAGGCTAAAGAGGCGCTTGCCAAGTATCAAGAGGCCTACAAGATAGGCGACAGCATCACAATGCAGGAGCAGAGTAAGGTGATTGACGAAAACTTCAAGTATTTGGGCTATGCCTATCTCGACAAGCCCGAGGAGGCGGTGCCTAACGTGCCGCTGACGTTCTACACCTTCCACCTGATGGTGACCATAGGCGGTTACCTTGTGCTGTTCTTCATAGTGGTGTTGCTGCTGCTCTACAAGCCCCAGTGGATTCCCTGGAAAGAGAAGCTAAGGAAACCTGCCTTGTGGCTTGCCATTCTCACCATTCCGCTCACTTACCTGTGCTCGATGTGTGGCTGGATAGTCGCCGAGGTGGGACGCCAGCCCTGGACCATTCAAGACCTGATGCCCAACAAGGTTGCCATCAGCGACCTCTCGGCAAGCTATGTACAGACCACCTTCTGGATTTTTGCTGTGGTGTTCACGGCACTGCTCATTGCCGATGTGAGCATCATCTGCAAGCAAATTTCGAAGAAGTCGAAGACTAATCTTGACACAGTAGAAACAAAATAAAAAGAGGAGGACACAACTATGACACACGAAATGTTACAAAACTACTGGTGGCTGATAATGTCGGTGCTTGGCGCACTGATAGTGTTCCTGCTCTTTGTGCAAGGCGGCCAGTCGATGCTCATCACTACCAAGAAAGAGAAACGCCCGTTACTAATCAACTCGCTCGGGCGCAAATGGGAACTCACGTTCACCACGCTGGTGACCTTTGGCGGAGCGTTCTTCGCCTCGTTCCCGCTGTTCTACAGCACGAGCTTCGGCGGGGCCTACTGGCTGTGGATTCTCATCCTTTTCAGCTTTGTTGTTCAGGCGGTCGCCTACGAGTACCGCACCAAGCACGGCAATGTGTATGGCACTCGCTTCTACGACACCTTATTATTAATAAACGGCTTTGCCGGTCCTGTGCTGCTTGGTGTGGCTGTTGCGGGAATGTTCTTTGGCGCCGATTTCACCGTTGAGAAAACTAATATTCTCGATGCTCAGGCAGCCACCATCTCGAAGTGGGGCCCGCATCACGGTCTTGAGGCGATAGCAAGCTGGAAGAACCTGCTCTTCGGGTTTATGGTGTTTTACCTTGCCCGCACCCTGGCATCGCTCTATTTTATCAACAACATCAACGACGACGAGGTGCAGCGCAACCAGCACAAGCGCCTCTTTATCAACTCGTTGATATTTGTTGTGTTGTTCTTGGCTGTGGCGGTGGTTATTCTCACTTCGCCCGGAGTGGAGGTTGACGAGGCGGGCAATGCCATTTGGGTGCCATATAAGTACCTCAACAACTACATGCAGATGTGGTGGGCGCTGGGAGCTTTGCTCATTGGTGTGGCAATGGTGCTCGATGGCATTATTGTGTCGCTGCTCAAGACGACCTACAAGAAGGGCATCTGGAGGGCTGGCATTGGTGCCGTGTTTGTGGTGCTGAGCCTCTTCTGGGTAGTGGGCTATAACCACACCGCCTATTATCCCTCACTGCAAGAGGTGCAACACTCGCTCACGCTTGCCAACAGCTCGTCGAGTGAGTTTACCTTGCGCACCATGAGCTATGTGTCGCTGCTTGTGCCATTTGTGCTGGCCTATATCGTGTGGGTGTGGCGCAAAATGGATCACACCAAGCTCACCGACGAGGAAATAAAGCAAGCCGGCGACGACGAGATTTACTAATGCACAATGCATAATGCACAATGCATAATTCACAATGCATAATTCACAATGCATAATGCATAATTATAAAAGAGTAGAT
>CALAVD010000445.1 GCA_937892085.1 uncultured Prevotellaceae bacterium | reverse complement strand
TCAAAAAGAACTGGAAAATGTCATAACTAAATTAAAAAGAGAAAATGAGGACTTGTTAAAATCAAAAAATGATTTGAATGAATTGAATATAAAAAATAATAATAGTATAAGAGAACTGAAACAGGATAAATTATTATTAGAGAATGAAATAGATGAATTACAAAAAAAAATATCTAGTTCAATAAACACAATTAATATATCGAATCATCAAAGTATTAATGGAAATATCAAAGAGAGCTATAATAAAAAAATGAGCAAAAAAGTCACAACTTGTGCCTCAATCCTTCATAGGTTTTTATTATCTTTGCGTCAAATCATTTACAAATTATGGCTAAAAACCTCATCAATAAATATGTGTGGCTTGCTGAAACTATCTATAAATCAGGCCCTATCACGTTTGAGGAAATCAATGAGAAATGGCTTGACCAAGACATGGATGATAAGCCCATTCCTTTGCGCACTTTCCACAAGTGGCGCATAGCCGCAGAGGAAATGTTTAATTTGAACATTGAGTGTGAACGTCGTGGCGGTTATCACTATTATATTGACAATGCCGATGAAATTAACAGTGGTGGGCTGCGAAACTGGTTGCTGAATACAATCTCTGTCAGCAATCTGCTTATAGATAGTCAGTCGCTAAAGAACAGAATACTATTGGAGGATGTGCCTTCGGGTCAGAACCATTTAGCGGTTATCCTTGAAGCGATGAAAACGAACACACAGCTCAGCATCACCTATCAGAGTTACTGGCGTGACGAGAGCAACACGTTTGACATTTATCCTTTCTGCGTAAAACTTTTCAAGCAGCGCTGGTATCTAGTGGCTTTCAGTCCATATTACGACAAGGTGATGATTTATGCTCTTGACCGAATCTTTAACATCAAGAAACTTGATGGCGAGACCTTCAATATACCCGAAAACTTTGAGCCAGAAGAGTTTTTCCAAGATTACTACGGCATCATTGCCGGAACTGGAAGAAAAGTTGAGTCTGTCAAGCTGAAGGTGTCGGCAGGACAGGCCAATTACCTCCGCTCGCTGCCGCTTCATGCCACACAAGAGGAGATTGATGTCGATGGTGAGTATAGCATCTTCACATTGCATATTTGTCCTGAATTTGACTTTCAGCAGGAGATTCTCTCAAATGGTGAAGATATGGAAGTTCTGGAGCCGTTATGGTTGAGAGAAGAAATTGCGAGAATAGTGAACCGATTGTGGAATAAGTACAACAAAAAATAACCATGCAAGATTTTGCAGCTATAGATTTTGAAACGGCAAACAATGAACGTTCCAGTGTTTGTTCAGTTGGTGTGGTGATAGTGCGCGGCGGCGAGATTGTAGATACGTTCTACTCGCTCATCCAACCCGAGCCCAACTATTATAACTATTGGTGCTCGCAAGTTCACGGACTTTGCTGCACCGACACTGATGACGCACCCATCTTCCCCGATGTATGGGAGCAAATTGAACCGTTGATTGAAGGATTACCGCTTGTAGCCCACAACCGCCCCTTTGACGAAGGATGTCTTCGCGCAGCTTTCCGAACCTATCAAATGGATTATCCAGAATATGAGTTTCTTGACACGCTTGCAGCTTCGCGCCGTGTGTTACCAAAACTAGACAACCACCAGTTGCACAC
>CALAVD010000444.1 GCA_937892085.1 uncultured Prevotellaceae bacterium | reverse complement strand
CCGTTACTGCCTCTCCCCAAGCTGGCGTCAAGGTCCCATGGCGTGATCATGAAGCGGTGTTCGAAGTTGATGTCGGGTGTGGAAAGGAAGGTGTTCTTATAAGGCATATCCTCAATTCCAAAAGCTAACAGGAAGATGAAATAGTCGGCTAAATTTTCCACATAATACCATTCCTCATAATGTTCCTTGAAGTAATCAAGCTCAGTTTTACTGTTGAAGTCGATAAGGTCCATAAGTGGCTGCCACGCTTGCAGCGAGGGGTAGTCTTCGGGATATTGCAGCTCAAAGGTGTTCCACTTGGTGGTGTCGGTGCGGTCTTCAACGTAGTCAGTTAACGCATTAGAGACTCCGCTGCCTTTGCCCTTGTAGAGCACGCCCTTTATTGTGACGCTGTCGCCATCTTCCTCCACTTTGGCTTTGCGCAGGTTGAGCAACTGGCGGTTTATCTTGTCGCTCAGGCAGTAGAGCCCGGCATATTCCCCGTTGATGCACAGCTCCACCATCGTGCCTACCGTGCCGTTGCGGTTGCCGTACTTGGTGTTCCACATCGTGTGGCTGTATTCGTTCCAGATGTCGAAGCACACACGGTTACGCATCCTCAGTTTGTCGATGCCCATAGCATCGAGAATCCAGGAATTGTCGGTGCGCAGGTCTAATAGATTGACATCGAGCTTCTCGCCTTCGTCGTCAACGAACTTGACGGCAAACGACCACTTGGGCAGGAACAGTGCCGTCTTGCCTCGCTGCCGCACCTGACAGTTGAAATACTGAGGAACTTTAGCCCCGTCTTTATATTCCACAAGCGTGAATTGCCCAGGTATGAAATAAGTATGGCTCATGGAGTCCATATCCACATCCACATTGATGAGTGGCAGCGACTTCTCGTTCATGCCCGCCACCATTGTGTTATAGTTTTGACTCCAACCAAGAACAGGAATTAAACACAAGAAGGCTAAATAAATGTATCTATGTTTTGTCATAGTCAAGATTATGAAGTGCAAAAATATCGATTTTTTTTCTAATAATAGAGAGATTTACCCAAAATTCTGTGTATTTTTGCAAAAAAACACGATTTATGATAAGATTTGATCTAAATATATTTTCAATTTCATTATTCCTGCTGATTACGTTGGTACCGCAGTGGGGTATGGCACAAAGCGATAGCACTAACCAATATCTGCTCATGCCGCTGGTCTTCGACAAGCAGCAAGCACCACAATCGTCGTTCATGCCCGAAGCCACAGGCAACAAGCAGGGATTGAAGGTCAACGATGCCTGGCTCAACAAGGCGCGGCAGCAGTGGGGTAGGGTGCGCGACACCCGTTATCGTCTCATGATTGACAACCCCGAGCTGGTGCGCTTCAACGAGGACCTGCTTCCCAAGCCTCCTAAAGAAGTGGTGGTGGAGACCGACCCCTCAAAAACCGAGCTACAGGTGGAACCCAAGAACATTGCCGGCGAGCAGTTTAAACCCATCGATCGTCGCGAGGTGAAGATGCACAACTGGCTCCACACCTTCGTGGGGAGCTTGCACGGCACGCAGGCCTACATCAGCAGCAACTGGTATCAAGGTGGCGAGAACAACCTCAACCTGCTCGCCGATGTGCAATGGGACTGCAACCTCAACCAGACGCTGCATCCCAAGTGGCTCTTCAACAACACGTTGCACTACCGCTTGGGCGTGGCCACAGCTAAGGGCGACAGTCTGCGCAGCTACAGCATCAATGAGGACAATTTCCAGTTCAGCTCTCAGCTCGGTTATAAGGCGGTGAAGAACTGGTACTACTCGGCTACGCTACTCTTCAAGACGCAGTTGCTTAATTCCTATGTCACCAACACCCGCGACTTGGCAGCGTCATTCCTCTCGTCGGGTGAGCTTAATGTGGGTCTCGGTATGACCTACAACTACAAGGACAAGGAGGGCTACAAGGTTTTCACCTTGTCGATAGCACCGCTCTCTTATAACATCAAGATTTGCCGCGACATCGTGAAGCTCGACCCCACAAAATTTGGCATAGATGCCGGGCATCACACCAAGCACAACTTCGGTTCGAATGTAGAGGCGAAATTTGAGTGGAAAATCACGCCGAGCATCACGTGGAAGACCAGGTTCTATGCCTTCACCGACTACAACTATGTGCAAGGCGACTGGGAGAACACTCTGTCGTTTGCTGTGAATAGCTTTCTCGATACTCAGATTTTCACCCACTTGCGCTACGATAAGTCGCACGCTTGGGTCGAAGACTGGAAATACTGGCAATTCAAGGAAATCCTCAGCTTCGGACTTACCTACAAATTCGCCACAAAGTAACGTCATAGCAACGGTCGATTCGTTGGAACCATGGGCCACAGGAGTAGGTATCACCTTTAAAGGAATAAAGGGAACTCCCGAGGAGAATGAGGCACTCATCGAGGTGGTTATCAATAGTCGAAAGAATGCCCGCCATTGTCATAATCAATGACGTAGAGACCGATGAGAAAGATGAGAAAGATGAGAAAGGAGAGATGAAGGTCTATATGATTGAATAGGAAAAATAAAGGGATGAAAAGGTGACTTATTCCGTTTTTTTAAGGGATGAAAAGGTGACTTATTCCGTTTTTTAAGGGGTGGAAAAGTGACTTATTCCGTTTTTTAAGGGGTGGAAAAGGTGACTTATTCCGTTTTTTAAGGGGTGGAAAAGGTGACTCTATGAGCCACAGATACTCAGTCGCCATATAAGCGCGGTCAAAGACATAGAAACTCCCATTCTCATAAGGAATCTGGTCCATAACTTTTGAGTCGTGAAGGCAGGCATCGGTAATGACAACGAAAGCCGGAACGTCCGTCACCACGTCATAAAGAGTGTGCATTTTCACTCCACTTCTGCTGTGATGGAGCTTGCACCACCAGGACACCGACAGGCAGAGCGATATAGTAGTGGAGTCAAAGGCATAGACCTTGTTGTCAAGGAAAAAATCCCTCACGCCCGCTCGCTTCTCACGAGCCAGCGCAATCATTCTCTCGGCAAATTCCTTGAAGATGCGCACATCTCGCACTTCGTTCGCCTTGCCGAGATTGCTTCGCGTAACGCTTTTGCCGAAGCCCAAGTGGTGGAACGAACGCCTGTGCGGAGCCAGCGTTGTGGTCAAGTCACGCAGTCCCTCACGGTTGGAAAGTTGACCGAAAATCAACACCAGCAGATGGTTCCAGCATGTGAATGACTTGACGTACTTGTTGCCCTCGTACTTCTTCATGAGCCATTTGAAATAGTCCACGGGGAGAAAATCGCAAAGTTGAGAAACAATGAATCGTCCACAGTTCATGAGCCCTATTACTTTCAAATTGTAAGTTTGGCGCAAAAAATACTCATTTCAAAAGTAGGGAGTCGATTTATGTGCCGAAATGTGAGTAGTAATCGGGGGTGTAGAGAATTGTTAATGGATTTTCGTGGACACTAGTGCGACAGTATATAGAACCTTTTCACTCTAAACTCTAAACTCTCCGCTCGAACTTGTTCGCTTTCCTCAGAAAGAACTCTTAACTTTCAACTTCCCCTCGTATTTCCCGGGTGCACAGCCCACGGCCTCCT
>CALAVD010000443.1 GCA_937892085.1 uncultured Prevotellaceae bacterium | reverse complement strand
AAAAACAGCCAAGAACCCATCTCAACATTTTATTAATTTATAGAACCCACCTTTAGTTGTTTGAGAAAATCAGGGCGACTATTAATGATAATTGTGGAGCTGTCGGGCATCTCAATGAGCTCGTTGTCTTTCAAGAAGCTGATAGCACTCACTAAAGCAGGCCTTCTCGCTCCAAGCAGACGACACAGGTCGCGTTGCCTGAACGTCATGGTAATATTTTGTGACTTTTGTGAGGTGAACGCGCTCACCAGCATCACAAGTCGCTCCTGCACCGAGGCGTTGCCCAAGTTAAGAAGTTGTGACTTCCTTACCTGTGAGTTTCTCGACAAATAATTCAAAATGTTGAAAAGAAAAACATTGTCTGAACGCAGCATTGACACATAGTCCTGTTTTGCCAGTTGGAGTATGCCACAATTATCAATTGCCCTGACACTAAAAGGATAGCAGGTGTCGAGCCCAAAGAGGTAATCGGGAGCTATCACTTCGGGGGCTTCTAACTCATGTGAGATTTTGAATTTCAGCACCGAGCTTTCATATTCCAATTTCACACGCCCCGAGACGATAAACCTAATGTGAGTGCACTCGTCACCACACGACAAGATTTTCTCGCCCCTTTTGAACTTGAGAAAGTGAAACGGCACTTTCTCTACAGTCTCTTGTAACCGCTCTTGAGTGACTCCTTGAAAAAGCGGCAAATGAAGCAGTTTGTCAAAGATATTTTCCATTTCTTTTAGCTAACAATTTGGCAAGGCAATGGTTGTTTTAGTTTCTATTTCAACATATTTATTGCTTGGTCAATAGTGTAATTGTCTTGCACTCCTGTTGTCATATTCTTTAAGGAGATGGTTCCTGACTCTATCTCGTTCTCACCCACCATAGCGACGAATGGTATGCCTTTGGCGTTAGCGTATGTCATCTGCTTCTTCATCTTTGCCGACTCGGGGAAGAGCTCACAGGATATTCCTGCATCGCGAAGTGCAGCCATGTGTTGCAAGCATTTGGCTGCTTCTTTCTCTCCAAAGTTGATGAAGATCACCTTGGTGGTTGCGATAGTGTCGGCGGGATAAAGGTTTAGCGTGTTGAGCACATCAAAGATGCGGTCGGCGCCAAAGCTGATTCCTACTCCCGACAGGCCGTCCATGCCAAATACGCCAGTGAGGTTGTCGTAACGTCCGCCACCGCTGATGCTGCCCATCTCCACATCCAGAGCTTTAACTTCAAGAATGGTGCCAGTGTAATAGTTCAGTCCTCGTGCCAATGACACATCAAGTTCGATTTGCGATTTGAGATTTAGTGCATTAGCCTGGTCAAGGACAAACGTCAGTTCTTCAATGCCTTTCATTCCTGCCTCCGAATTGGCAAAAAGAGACTTTAGGGTTGACAATTTCTCGTCGTTATTGCCGCTGAGCGTCAATAGTGGCTTCAGCGTGTTGATAGCCTCTATCGACAGTCCTTTCTCAAGCAGCTCGGCATTGACATTTTCGAGACCTATCTTGTCGATTTTGTCGATAGCTACAGTGATATCTACAATTTTTTCAGGGGCGCCAATCACCTCGGCTATGCCACTCAAAATTTTGCGATTATTGAGCTTGATGACGATGTTGATGCCAAAATGCTTAAACACCTCATCAATCATCGACACTAATTCCACTTCGTTGAGCAGTGAGTCGCTACCAACGACGTCGGCATCGCACTGGTAAAACTCGCGATAACGTCCACGTTGTGGGCGGTCGGCACGCCACACGGGCTGAATCTGATAACGCTTGAAAGGCATCTGCAAGTCGTTGCGGTGTTGAACGACGTAGCGTGCAAAGGGCACCGTCAGGTCATAACGCAGGCCTTTCTCGCTAACTTTGGTTATAAGGTGTATGTAATCTTTGTTTGCCAACAGCTCATCGGGGGCATCTTTCAAGTAGTCACCGCTGTTGAGGATTTTAAACAGCAGTTTGTCGCCCTCCTCACCATACT